>JAYNNS010000001.1:0-31343 GCA_038112835.1 Curvibacter sp.
TGATGCCTACCTTGATCGTCATGATGAGCTCTCTCTGGAAGTTGAAGTGAAAGTTATTTCGCCAGCACAGCCTGCACGGTCTGCGCCACGTTCTCGGCCGTGAAGCCGAAATGCTTGAACAGCACCGGGGCCGGGGCCGACTCGCCATAGGTGTCGAGGCCCACCACAGCGGCGCAGCCGTATTTCCACCAGCCGTCGGTCACGCCCATTTCGACGGCGATGCGCGGCAGGCCGGCAGGCAGCACGGCCTGCTTGTAGGCGGGCTTCTGCTGGTCGAAGGTGGTGGTGCTGGGCATGGAGACCACGCGCACGGCGATCTTCTGCGCGGCCAGCAGCTCCTGCGCCTTGAGCGCGAGCTGCACCTCGGAACCGGTGGCGATGATGACGGCCTGGGCCTTCTTCTTCAGGCCCAGGTCGGCCGGTTCCGACAGCACGTAGGCGCCGCGGCTGATGTCGCCCAGGTCCTTCTTGGCCGCATAGGGCAGGTTCTGGCGGCTCAGCAGCAGGGCCGTGGGCTTGCGCTTGTTCTGCAGGGCCACGGCCCAGGCGACGGCGGTCTCGGCCGTGTCGGCCGGGCGCCAGACGTCCAGGTTGGGGATCAGGCGCAGGCTGGCGGCATGCTCCACCGACTGGTGGGTGGGGCCGTCTTCGCCCAGGCCGATGGAGTCGTGCGTGAAGACGTGCACCACGCGCTGCTTCATCAGCGCGGCCATGCGGATGGCGTTGCGCGAGTAATCGCTGAAGGTCAGGAAGGTGCCACCGTAGGGGATGTAGCCGCCGTGCAGGGCCACGCCGTTCATGATGGCGGCCATGCCGAACTCGCGCACGCCGTAGTTGATGTGGCGTCCGCCGTTGCTCTGGCCGTCGGCGTCGAAGCGCAGGGCCGGCGTATGGCTGGTGTTGGTCAGGTTGGAGCCGGTCAGATCGGCCGAGCCGCCCAGCAGCTCGGGTAGGGCGGCCGTGAAGGCCTCCAGCGCGATCTGGCTGGCCTTGCGCGTGGCCACGGTCTCGGCCTTGGTGTGGGCGGCTACGGCGGCGTCCACCGCCACCTGGGCAAAAGCCTTGGGCAGATCACCGCCCATGCGGCGCTTGAACTCGGCGGCGAGTTCGGGGTAGGCCGTGGCATAGGCCGCGAACCTGCTGTTCCACGCCGCTTCACGCTGCTCACCGGCCGCCTTGGCATCCCAGTCGGCATAGACCTCGGTCGGGATCTCGAAGGGGCCGTGCGTCCAGCCCAGGGCTTCGCGCGTGCGCTGGATCTCCTCCGCGCCCAGGGGTTCACCGTGGGCCTTGGCGGTGTTGGCGCGGTTCGGGCTGCCCTTGCCGATGCTGGTCTTGCAAATGATCAGCGTAGGCTTGTCGCTGGATTCCTTGGCGCGGGCAATGGCCTCGGACACCACGGCGGCGTCATGGCCGTTGATCGGGCCGATCACGTTCCAGCCGTAGGACACGAAGCGCAGGGCGGCGTTGTCGCCGTACCAGGGCGCGACCTGGCCGTCGATGGAGATGCCGTTGTCGTCGTACAGTGCGATCAGCTTGTTGAGCTTCCAGGCGCCAGCCAGGGAGGCGGCCTCGTGGCTGATGCCTTCCATCATGCAGCCGTCGCCCAGGAAGACATAGGTGTGGTGGTCCACGATGTCGTGGCCGGCGCGGTTGAACTCCTGGGCCAGCAGCTTCTCGGCCAAGGCCAGGCCCACAGCATTGGTGACGCCCTGGCCCAGCGGGCCGGTGGTGGTCTCGACGCCGGGGGTGATACCGGTCTCGGGGTGGCCGGCCGTCTTGCTGTGCAGCTGGCGGAAGTTCTTCAGCTCCTGCAGCGGCAGCTTGTAGCCCGTGAGGTGCAGCAGGGCGTAGATCAGCATGGACGCGTGGCCGTTGGACAGCACGAAGCGGTCACGGTCGGCCCACTGCGGATTGGCCGGGTTGTGCTGCAGGTGCTCGCCCCAGAGGGCCACGGCCATGTCGGCCATGCCCATGGGGGCGCCCGGGTGTCCAGAGTTGGCTTGTTGTACGGCGTCCATTGCCAGCGCACGGATCGCGTTGGCCATCTGTCGGGTGTTTGCCATGTAGGGCAGCTCCGGAAAGGGGGGGGTCGGGGAAACCCGGTATTTTACCGGGGTCGCCTTATGGCTCCGGTGGCGCGGGCTGATACCGACGCTTGGTCTACAGTGCGGCTGTGCACCCCACCCCGACTTCCCCCCTCCAGGCCATGCTGCTGGCCGCCGGCCGCGGCGAGCGCATGCGCCCGCTGACCGATGCCACTCCCAAGCCGCTCCTGTCCGTGCAAGGCAAGCCGCTGCTGCAGTGGCATGTGGACGCGCTGGCGGCGGCCGGTTTTGCCGACTTCGTGATCAACACGGCCTGGCTGGGTGAGCAGATCCCTGCGCACTTCGGCGCCGAGCCGCGCAGCAGCGAAGGCCGTCCGCTGAACATCCGTTACTCCTGGGAGGGCCTGGATTTCGGCGGGGCGCTGGAGACGGCGGGCGGCATCGTGCGGGCCCTGCCCCTGCTCGGCGACATCTTCTGGGTCGTGGCCGGTGACGTCTATGCGCCCGGCTTCCCCTTCTCCCTGCAGGCCGTGCAGCGCTTTGCGCGCAGCGACAAGCTGGCCCACCTCTGGCTCGTGCCCAACCCGCCGCACAACCCGAAGGGCGACTTCGGGCTGGCCAACGATCCGCAAGCCCCCGGCCGCCTGCTCGCCCTCAACCGCGCCGCCGTGCAGTACACCTACAGCACCATCGCCCTGTACCGGCGCGAGTTCTTCGCCCGGCCCTGGTGCGAGATCCCGGCCGGCAATTCCCGGGGCGTGAAAGCCCCCTTGGCCCCCCTGCTGCGCAAGGCCATGGACAATCAGCGCATCAGCGCCGAGCTCTACACCGGGCCTTGGACCGATGTGGGCACCCCCGAGCGCCTGGCGCAACTCAACGAGACCGCCCGCCCATGAGCACCGCACCCACTGCCGCCCTTTATGCCCAGCGCCGCGCGCGCCTGGCCGCCCAGCTCGGCCCCGACGCCGTGGCCATCGTGCCCACGGCGCCCGAGCATCTGCGCAACCGGGACAGCGAGTTCCTGTTCCGCTTCGACAGCTATTTCCACTACCTGAGCGGCTTCGGCGAGCCCAACGCCTGGCTGGTGATCACCAGCACGGGGCACACCACCCTGTTCTGCCAACCCAAGGATCTGGAACGCGAGATCTGGGACGGCATCCGCCTGGGGCCCGAGGCGGCGCCGTCTGCGCTGGGCGTGGACGCGGCCTTTCCCGTGACCGAACTGGAGCAGCGCCTGCCCCGGCTGCTGGAGAACCAGGCCACGGTCTGGTATCCCTTCGCCACCCACCAGGGGCTGGAAGCCCGCATCGAAGGCTGGCTCAAGGCCGTGCGCGCCCGCGTGCGCTACGGCGCGCTCTGCCCCGAGTCGCAGCGCGACCTCTGCGCCCTCCTGGACGAGATGCGCCTGGTCAAGGACGCCTTCGAGCAGGACGTGATGCGCCGCGCCGCGCGCATCAGCGCAGGCGCACATGTCCGCGCCATGCAACTGTCCGCCCGCATGCTGCGCGCGGGCCAGGACGTGCGCGAGTACCACCTGGACGCCGAGCTGCTGCACGAATTCCGCCGCCACGGCTCGCAGTACCCGGCCTACGGCTCCATCGTGGCCGCCGGTGCGAATGCCTGCGTGCTGCACTACCGCGCCGACAACGCGCCCATCCGCGATGGCGAGCTGGTGCTGATCGACGCCGGCTGCGAGCTCGACGGCTACGCCAGCGACATCACGCGCACCTTTCCGGCCAACGGGCGTTACACCGGGCCGCAGCGCGCGCTCTACGAGCTGGTGCTGGCCGCGCAGAACGCTGCCGTGGACGCCACGCGCGCGGGCGCACGCTTCGTGGAGCCGCACGAGGCCACGGTCAAGGTGCTGTCCCAGGGTCTGCTGGACCTGGGCCTGCTGAACAAACGCAAGGTCGGCGGCGTGGACGACGTGATCGCCAGCCGCGCCTACTTCCGCTTCTACATGCACCGCACCGGCCACTGGCTGGGCATGGACGTGCACGACTGCGGCAGTTATGTGGAGCACAGCGAGCTCGGCCAGACCAGCGAGCGCCGGGACCCGCTGTCGGGCGAGCTCATCAAGGACCGCCCCAGCCGCATCCTGCGCCCCGGCATGTGCCTGACCATCGAGCCCGGCCTCTACGTGCGCCCGGCCGAGGACGTGCCGCGCGAGTACTGGAACATCGGCATCCGCATCGAGGACGACGCCTTCGTCACCGAGCGGGGCTGCGAACTGATCACGCGCGATGTGCCGGTGCACGCCGACGAGATCGAGGCCCTGATGCAGGGCTGAGGCCGCCTTCCCCGCTATTTCGCGCTTAGGCAAATGCAATGGGGCACCACCCCGCAAAAGGCTATCATTTTGTCTTGTTTGATAGTTCTTTTGTATGAAGTGCCGCATGGCCAACTTTGCCCGCGCCAATCTGCCCACGCTCAAGAAGACCGCCAGCTACTACCTGCTGCACATCCTGGTGGCCGCCGCCGTGGCCTATGCGGTCACCGGCAACCTGATCATGGCTTTCACACTGAGCCTGCTCGAACCCACGGTGCAGGCCGTGGCCTTCTTCTTCCACGAAAAGGCCTGGGAACGCGTCGCACAGCGCAAAGCCGGCCGACCCCGTGCAGAGGCCGCCGGGGCCGGCTGACACAGCAGCCCAGCTTTGCCTATAAGTAAAAACCGAAAGTCGTTTTTCGGGGATTCCGTGCGTGGAATGCGGGATTTCGAGGTCTACAATCCGATTCCCCACAAAAGCAGGCCCTGGGCCCGGGGACAGTGCGGATCACCGTGCTGCCCGGCCCGTGCAAATCCGCCGGCCTGCAGCAGGAGTTGATTGATGTCCAGCACCCCGTCGTCCAACGACAAGCGCGACCAGATCCGGCGCGCCGCCCTCGAATACCACGAGTTCCCCACCCCCGGCAAGATCGCCATCGCGGCCACCAAGCAGCTGGTCAACCAGCACGACCTGGCCCTGGCCTACACCCCCGGTGTGGCCGCCCCCTGCGAGGAGATCGCCCGCGATCCCTCGGCCGCCTACAAGTACACCAGCCGCGGCAATCTGGTCGCCGTGATCACCAACGGCACCGCCGTGCTGGGTTTGGGCGACATCGGCCCGCTGGCCTCCAAGCCCGTGATGGAAGGCAAGGGCGTGCTGTTCAAGAAGTTCGCCGGCATCGACGTCTTCGACATCGAGGTCGACGAGAAGAAGGACCTGGACAAGCTGGTCGACATCATCGCCGCGCTGGAGCCCACCTTCGGCGGCATCAACCTCGAGGACATCAAGGCCCCGGACTGCTTCTACGTCGAGCGCAAGCTGCGCGAGCGCATGAAGATCCCGGTCTTCCACGACGACCAGCACGGCACCGCCATCGTGGTGGCCGCCGGTCTGCTCAACGGCCTGAAGATCGCCGGCAAGGACATCCAGAACGTCAAGCTCGTGACCTCGGGCGCCGGCGCCGCGGCCCTGGCCTGCCTGAACCTGCTGGTCAAGATGGGCATGCAGCGCAAGAACATCTGGGTCACCGACCTGGCCGGCGTGGTCTACGAGGGCCGCACCGAGCTCATGGACGACGACAAGCGCCAGTTCGCCCAGAAGACCGACGCGCGCAAGCTCGGTGACGTGATCGCGGACGCCGACATCTTCCTGGGCCTGTCCGCTGGCGGCGTGCTCAAGGCCGACATGGTGAAGAAGATGGCCGCCAACCCCATCGTCTTCGCCCTGGCCAACCCGAACCCGGAGATCGACCCGGCCGAGGCCCGCGCCACGCGCAGCGACATCATCATGGCCACGGGCCGCACGGACTACCCGAACCAGATCAACAACGTCCTGTGCTTCCCCTACATCTTCCGCGGCGCGCTGGACGCGCGCGCCTCGACCATCACGGACGAAATGGAGATCGCCGCCGTGCGCGCCATGGCCGAGCTGGCCCAGGCCGAGCAGAGCGAGGTCGTGGCCGCCGCCTATGCTGGCGAGCAGCTGTCCTTCGGACGCGACTACCTGATCCCCAAGCCCTTCGACCCGCGCCTGATGATCAAGATCGCGCCGGCCGTGGCCCAGGCCGCCATGGACAGCGGCGTGGCCCAGAACCCGATCACGGACATGGAGGCCTACCGCGAGAAGCTGCAGACCTTCGTCTACGCCTCGGGCACCACCATGAAGCCCATCTTCCAGGCCGCCCGCAAGGCCGCCAAGAAGCGCGTGGCCTATGCCGAAGGTGAAGAGGAACGCGTGCTGCGCGCCGCCCAGATCGTGGTCGACGAAGGCATCGCCCGCCCGACCCTGATCGGCCGTCCGGCCATCATCGCCCAGCGCATCGAGAAGTTCGGCCTACGCCTCAAGGAAGGCCAGGACTATGACGTGGTCAACGTCGAGCACGACGAGCGCTACCGCGACTTCTGGCAGACCTATCACCGCATGACCGAACGCAAGGGCGTGACCGTGCCGATCGCCAAGATCGAGATGCGCCGCCGCCTCTCGCTGATCGGCGCCATGCTGGTGCACAAGGGCCATGCCGACGGCCTGATCTGCGGCACCTGGGGCACCAACCCCATGCACCTGCAGTACATCGACCAGGTCATCGGCAAGCGCGCCGGCGTCAACACCTACGCCTGCATGAACGGCCTGATGCTGCCCGAGCGCCAGGTCTTCGTGGTCGACACGCACGTCAACTACGACCCGAGCGCCGAGCAGCTGGCCGAGATCACCATCATGGCTGCCGAGGAGATGATGCGCTTCGGCCTGCGGCCCAAGGCAGCCCTGCTGAGCCACTCCAACTTCGGCAGCAGCAACCAGCCCAGTGCCGTGAAGATGCGCCACACGCTGGAGCTGCTGCGCGTGCAGGCCCCCTGGCTGGAAGTGGACGGCGAGATGCACGGCGACGTGGCCCTGGACGCCACAGCGCGCCAGGCCATCATGCCCGGCAGCAGCCTGATCGGGCAGGCCAACCTGCTGGTCATGCCCAACATCGACGCGGCCAACATCGCCTACAACCTGCTCAAGACGGCAGCGGGCGGCAATATTGCCATCGGCCCGGTGCTGCTGGGTGCGGCCCAGCCCGTGCACATCCTCACCGCCAGCACGACGGTGCGCCGCAGCGTCAACATGACGGCCCTGACCGTGGCCGACGCCAACGCGTCGCGCTAAGTCACCGACGATAGCAACCGCTCACCAACCCGGCTGGGCGGAGACCAGGGCCTGCCCAAAAAATGGGCAGGCCCTTGCTTTTTGGGCCCCGATCTGCGACACTCTCGGGCTTGGATTTTCCGGGTTAACCCGGGTGTCATAACAGGTTCGACTCATGGCGCGCTGCTCAGGCATCAAGTTGGTACTCACTGGCTTTTTGCTGGCGCTAGCTTTGCTGTCCACCGGCGCAGGGGCCCGCGGCCCCGCTCCCGTGGACGCCTCCATGACGGTGTCGGTGGCGGAACTGCCACGCCAGGGTGCGGAAACCTATCGCCTGATCCTGCAGGGCGGCCCGTTTCCGTACGAAAAGGATGGCACGGTGTTCGGTAACCGTGAGCGCTTGCTCCCGGCCCAGAAACGCGGCTACTACCGCGAGTACACCGTCCCGACCCCTGGTGCGCGCAACCGGGGCGTGCGCCGGATTGTGTGCGGTGGCGCGCCGACGACACCCGATGCCTGTTATTACACGGCCGATCACTACGCGAGCTTTCGCCGGATCGTGCCCTGAAGGAATCAGTGTTTTAGCCAAGAAAGTGACGCGGGGATGGATACACCACTTCGTACCGTAAGAACCAACATCGTCCAGTCGATCCGGGCCTTCCGGGTCTCGGACCTGCAGGAGGCCGCCCAGGGCCTGGGCCACCACTTCCTGTACGCCAATCTGGCGGCGGCCCAGTCCAAGCAGGACGTGCTGGATCTGATCGCCCAGCAGTTCATGCTGCCGGCCAATGTCGGCAAGAACTTCGATGCGCTCTACGACTGCATGACGGACCCGCTGCACAAGTCGGGCCCGCAGCCGGGCTTCATCGCGGTGCTGGAGCACATCCCGGCCAACGCCAAGTTCGACAAGGAAGCCCGCGAGCAGCTGCTCGACATCTTCCGCGACGCGGCGGACTACTGGAGTGACCGTAAGGTACCGTTCCGGTGTTTCTATTCTTTTCTGTAGCCCGTTCTGCACAAACCAGCCAAGCAGAACGGGCGAACGAGGCTAAGGCGGAGGGCGTGGCCAGCGAGCCCCTTCCCACCAGCACCAGCCTCGAGACGGCTGAAGAGGGCGGCGAGAAGATGCCGACCGACAAGCTGCTCGACGTGTCGCCCCTGGCGCTGCGCATGAGCAGCCCGTTTAATGCGGGGTACTGGTTGACGGCGGCGTAAGCCGCCGCCCTGAGACGCTGCGCGCCTTCCCCCGCTCATCCTTCGGTGGCGGGGGACGCATCCTGCGGCCCGGCAAAGCCGGTTCCACGGGTGCTCCCGAACAAAAGCCACCGCTTGGCGGTGGCTTTTTCATTTCACGGGGCGGCTGATTGAGCCAGGGCCACGTATTCGGCCACCGGCACTTCCTCGGCGCGGCGCTGCAGGTCGAAGGGCTGGTCGACGCCCTTTTCGTCCAGCCAGCGCCCCAGGGTGTGGCGCAGGATCTTGCGGCGCTGGCTGAAGGCGACCTGGACGATTTCCTCCAAGCGCTTCTGATCCAGCACCGCGGGTTGCGCGTGCGGCACCATGCGCACCACGGCGCTGTCCACGCGCGGGGGCGGGTCGAAGCTTTCCGGGGGCACGAAGAGCACGTTCTCCATGGCGTAGCGCCACTGCAGCATCACGCTCAGGCGGCCGTAATCGGCCGTGGCCGGCGCGGCCACCATGCGGTCGATGACTTCCTTCTGCAGCATGAAGTGCTGGTCCTCGACCACGGCCACATGATCGAGCAGATGGAAGAGGATGGGCGTGGAAATGTTGTAAGGCAGGTTGCCGACCACGCGCAGGCGGGTCGTCCCGTGCGTGCGGGCCAGGGCGGTGAAATCGACCCGCAGCACATCGGACTCGATGACCTCCAGCTGGGCGTGGGCGCGCAGGCGCGCCGCCAGGTCGCGGTCGAGCTCGATCACCATCAGCCGCCCGAGCCGCTCCACCAGGGGCTGGGTCAGGGCCGCCAGGCCCGGGCCGATCTCGACCATGGCCTGGCCCGGCCGCGGGTCGATGGCGCGCACGATGCCGTCGATGATGGCGTCGTCGGCCAGGAAGTGCTGGCCGAAGCGCTTGCGCGGGATGTGTTTCACGGGCTCACTGCTGCGGCGCGTCGCGCAGCTCCACATAGGCGCGCGCGCGGACGTCGCGCACCCAGTTTTCGTAGGATTCGGCGGTCTTGCGCTCGCGCAGCATGCCGCGCACGAGCTCGCGCTGCTCGCGCTCGGTCAGGGTGGCGGAGCGGCGCTCGATCAGCTGGATCAGGTGCACACCGAAGCGCGAGATCAGGGGCTGGCTGATCTGGCCGGGCGCGAGCTGGTCCATCACGCGCTCGAACTCGGGCACGAACATGCCAGGGTTGGCCCAGCCCAGGTCACCGCCCTGGGCCGCGCTGCCGTCTTGCGAGTGCTGGCGCGCCAGGGTGGCGAAATCGGTCTCGCCGCTGACGATGCGGCGCCGGAAGTCGTTGAGCTTGTCGCGCGCCTGGGCCTCGTTGAGCTGGGTGCCGGGCACCAGCAGGATATGGCGCGCGCGGCTCTGGGTCACCGTGGTCGGCGGCAGGCCGGGCTGGCGCCGCTCGATCAGCTTGAGCACATGGAAGCCGGCGCCGGAGCGCACCAGGCCAGTCACGGCGCCGGCAGCCAGCGGACGCGTGGCATCGACGAACAGGCCCGGATAACGGTCCGCGGGACGCAGGCCGAGCTGGCCGCCGTTGCTGCGGTCGGCGGCATCGGACAACTCGCGCGCCAGCGCCGCGAAATCCTCACCGGCACGGGCACGCTGCAGCGCGCGCTCGGCCCTGGCTTGCAGCGCCTGCTGCTGCGCCGGGTCCGCCCCGTCGGGCACCGCCACGAGGATGTGCGCGATGTGCAGGAGCTGGCCCGAGGAATCGCTGACGAGCTGCTGCTCGGCCAGGTACTGGTCCACCTCGGCGTCGCTCACGCGCACGCGCGACTCGACCTCGCGCTCGCGCAGCCGGTTGAGCAGCAGCTGCTCGCGCAGCTGCTCGCGAAAGGCGGCATAGTCGATCCCCTCGCGCTGCAGCTGTTGCCGCAGCTGCTCCACCGTGAACTGGTTCTGGCTGGCCACGGTCTGCTCGGCCTGGTCGATCGAGGGTTCGTCGACCCTGATCCCGCTTTCCTTGGCCAGCTGGAGCTGGGCCCGGTCATTGATCAGCTGGTTGAGCACCTGGCGCGCGAGCTCGCGCAGATCGGGCTGCGGCTGGCGCTGGGCCGCCAGCTGGCGGCGGATGCGCTCGACCTGGGCCGCGACCTGCTGGTTCGTGATGGGCTCGGCATTGACCACGGCCACGATGAAGTCGGCCGCGCGCACGCCCGGCACCAGCACCACGGGCTCGGACAGCGCCGGCTCGGCAGCAGGCGGGGGCGCACCGGCCGAGCCCGGGGCACGCAGGCCCTGGGACCATGCGGGGACACCGGCCAGCAGGCCGGCCAGCAGGAACGCCGGGAAACGGAAAACAGTCATGGATCAATCGTAATTGCTGAAGCGGCTCGGTGCCGTCACCTGCTCACGCAAAAGCTGGTAGCGGGGAATGTTCCGGCGCATGGACTGGAGCGGGTCGATGCCCACACGCGAGAACCCGACCAGCTCCAGCTGGAACATGATGCGCCGGGTGCTGGTCACCAGACCGGTCTGCAGCCGCTCGAACACGATGCGGCCCAGCCAGCAACCCGCATCGTATTCCAAGCCGAGGATGGAATCGACCATCTTGCCGTCCTGGACGTTGTAGTTGAGGCGGCCCACGCTGTACCAGCGGCCTGGTCCCTGGCCCTGGCCGCTGCCCAGGTCCTGGCCCTTGTCGCCCCAGAGGTCGTTGATCGGCCATTGCCAGCCGATGTCGACCAGCTCGCTGAGGTTGCGCTGGAAGCGGTAGGCCACATTGACGACCCGGTAGTTGCTGGGGCTGTAGCGCATGCTGACCGTGGAGCGCTCGGACTCGCCGGTCTTCTGGTTGTACTGCACCGTGCTGTCGAGCGACCAGCGCGGGTCGATGGTCAGGCCGACACCGAGCAGGATGTCGCTCACGCCCTTGGGCGAGGGCGTGCCGCCGGGCAGCGTCACCCGCTGGTCCTCGAAACGCAGGCGCTGCGCGATGCCCAGGCGCAGGATCTCGGCGCCCGTGTCCGGGTCGAGCAGACGGCTGGACAGGCCCCCGGTCAGCAGGTTGTTGTCGGCGATGCGGTCGTTGCCGACGAAGGCGTTCTCGCTGTAGATGCTGGCGAAGTTGAAGTCCAGCGCACCCGAGTCGTAGTTGGGCAGGTAGTTCTGCGCGACGTAGGGCGTGTAGACGTAGAACAGGCGCGGCTCCAGGGTCTGGCGGTAGGCGCTGCCGAAGTAGCTGGCGTCGCGTTCGAAGACCAGGCCGGTGTCCAGGCTGTAGGTCGGCACGGTGCGGCCCGCCTGGCGCTGACCGCTGGACAAGGCCTGCTCGAAGTCGTAGTTGACCGAATGCAGCGACATCCGGGGCACGATGAAACCCGCCGCCCCGATCAGGGGATAGCTCAGCTGGCCCTTGACGACGCTGCGCTGCGCATTGGGCTGCCCGGTCAGCAGGGAGTTGGCCTGGAAATCGGTGTAGTCGGCCTCCAGCCCCAGGTCGAAGCCTCCGAGCTGGGGCTGGGTGTAGCGCGCCACGATCTGCGGCAAACGGTCGTAGGGCGGCACGATGGGCGCCAGAGGATCCTGCAGGGTCTGCCACTGCAGGGTGCGCAAGGTCGCCGAGTAGGGACCGCGGCTCCAGTTCAGCCCCATGTCATTGGCCAGCAGGCGCTGGGTGAGCGAGGGCGTGGCGCGCGGGAAGTCACGCCAGTAGTTGTCGTCGCTGACGCGGTTGAGGTTGAGGTTGAGCCCCAGGCGGCCATAGGACGCGTCCGACACGGCGCCCATGTGCTGGAAGGAGCGACCCCAGCGGTCGCGGTCGCGCAGCTTGTCGCCCGGCATGTAATCGGCACGCAGCTGGCCGGAGTAGCCTGCCTCCAGATAGCGGAACTGCCCGCCGAAGTTCACGCCGCGCTGGCTCATCACCGTGGGGTAGAGCGTGGCGTCACGGTTGGGCGCGATGTTCCAGTAGTAGGGCGTGGTGACCGAGGTGCCGCTGATGTTGTCCGCGCTGAACGTCGGCGAGAGGAAGCCGGACTTGCGCTTCTCCGTCAGCGGAAAGCTCATGGACGACAGGCCCAGCACGCGCACGTTCTGGAAGCTCACGGTCACGTCCTCGGCCTCGGCCGTCTCCTCCTCGCTGTCCAGGCGCAGCGTGGCCGCGCGCAGCAGCCAGGCGGGCATCCAGTCCGGGCCCGGTTCGCGCCGGCAGGTGGTGAAGGTGGCGTTGCGCACCACGGCGCGCTTGTCGTCGAGGAAATCGATGCGCTCGGCCTCGCCGTGCGCATCGTTGGACAGCAGGCGGTAGCGCGCCTGGTCGAAGAAGCCTTCGAAGGCGTCGATGCGCAGGTCCAGGGCCGGGCCTTCGAACACATTGCCTGCCTGGTTCACGCGCACATCGCCACGCGCCCGCGCCAGATCGCGCTCTTGGTCATACTCCAGCCGGTCGGCCCGGATCACGAAATCGGCGCGCCGGAATTCCACGTCGCCCTCGAGCACGATCTCCGTGTCGCTCTCGGCCGACAGGCGCTCGCCATAGACGTAGGTGGGCGAGGCCGTGCGCTGCTGCGGGCTCAGCGACTCGGCGAGCATGGGGCTGATACGCAGCCGCAGCGGCTGGGCCGCGGCATCCTGCGCCTGCGCCGCGGAGCCTTGCCACAGCGCACAGAGCAACAGCGCCAGCGGGTTCAGGGCGGGACGGGAAAGGCGGGGCAAGGCAGAGAGTCCGGAGAGGCGGGGTTTGTAGAATGGATTATCCATGAGTGCCCCTTCTTCCAGCCCCATCCCCTGGGCCAGCCCCGAGCGCGCCGCCGCCTTCCAGCACTGGCTCCAGGCCCTGGCAGCGCCCCAGCAGCTGCAGGTGGCCAGCCTGCGCCCGGCCTCGGCCGATGCCAGCTTCCGTCGCTACTTCCGCATCGACGCGGCCGCAGGCAGCCGCATCATCATGGATGCACCGCCGGACAAGGAAAACTGCCGGCCTTTCGTGCAGGTCGCCGGCCTGATGCAGGCGGCCGGCCTGAACGTGCCGCAGATCCTGGCCTGGGACGAGGCCCAGGGCTTCATGCTGCTGTCCGACCTCGGCGGCCAGACCATGATGCAGGCCCTGGACAAGACACAGGCGCCGGCCAATCTGCCGCTGTACCTGCGCGCGGTGGACGCGCTCGTAGCCTGGCAGCAGGCCTCGCGGTCCGGCGTGCTGCCGGCCTACGACGCGGCCCTGCTGCGGCGCGAGCTGGAACTCTTCCCCGAGTGGTACCTGGCCCGACACCGGGGCGTGGCGGTCGAGGGCAAGCGGCGCGAGACCCTGGACCGGATGTTCGCGCTCATCATCGAGCGCAACCTGGCCTGGCCCGTGGTCTATGTGCACCGTGACTTCATGCCGCGCAACCTGATGATCCCGGGCGATGCCTCGGAACCCCGGCTGGGCGTGCTGGATTTCCAGGACGCCGTCTACGGCCCCATCACCTACGACATCGCCAGCCTCATGCGTGACGCCTTTCTCAGCTGGGAAGAGGATTTCGTGCTCGACGTCACCATCCGCTACTGGCAGCAGGCGCGCAAGGCCGGCCTGCCCGTGGGCGAGGACTTCGGCGAGTTCTACCAGGGCGTCGAGTGGATGGGCCTGCAGCGCCACCTCAAGGTGGCCGGCATCTTCGCGCGCCTCACCCTGCGCGACGGCAAGCCGCAGTACTTGGCCGACACACCACGCTTCATCGCCTATATCCGCGCCACCTGCGCGCGCTACATCGAACTCAAGCCCCTGCTGCGTCTGGTGGACGAGGTCGAGGGCATCACCGAGACCAGCGGTTACGCCTACGGCCGCATCTAGATGCCGCGCTTGCACTGTCCCGGTCCCCTGCCTCTCGGCGCCACGCTGATGCTGCCCGCCGGCGCCGCCCGCCACGTGCAGGTCCTGCGGCTGCAGCCGGGGGATGCGATCACCCTCTTCAACGGCGAGGGCGGCGAATGCGCGGCCGCGGTCACGCGCATGGGCCGCAGCGAGGTGGAGGTGCAGGTCGTCTCGCACAGCGCCGTGGAACGCGAAGCCGCACGCACCGTGCACCTGGCCCTGGGCATGCCCGCCAACGAGCGCATGGACTGGCTGCTCGAGAAGGCCACCGAACTCGGCATGGCCAGCCTGCAGCCGCTGCAGGCCGAGCGCAGCGTGCTGCGCCTGGCCGGTGAACGCGCCGACAAGAAACGCAGCCACTGGCAGGGCATCGCCAGCGCCGCCTGCGAGCAGTGCGGCCGCAACCGCGTGCCCCCGGTCCATGCAGTGCAGACCGTGGCCGACTGGCTGCGCGGCACGTTGCCGCCACAACGCCTGCTGCTGTCGCTGCAGGCCGACAGCCAGCCGCTGGCGCAATGGCGCGCCGAGCATCCTGCCGACGCGCTGGTCCTGCTGTCCGGCCCCGAAGGCGGGCTCAGCCCCGCCGAGGAACAGGCGGCGCGCGCGGCCGGCTTCAGGCCCGTGAGCCTGGGACCACGCACCCTGCGCGCCGAAACCGCTCCGCTGGCCGCGCTGGCAACGCTCACCCTCTGAAGCACCCACCATGAACCTCCGCCTCGCACTGCTGGCCGTCTGCCAGGGCCTGTTCTTCACCAACAACGTCGTCTTCATCGCCATCAACGGCCTGGTCGGCCTGGCGCTCGCGCCCAAGGGCTGGATGGCCACGCTGCCAGTGATGGGCTATGTGGTCGGCGGGGCGCTCAGCACGGGCCTGGTGGCACGCAGCCAGGCGCGCTGGGGCCGGCAGGTGTCCTTCCAGATCGGCCTGCTGGTGGCGCTGGGCTCGGCCCTGCTGTGCGCCTACGCGGCCTGGAGTCGCAATTTCTGGCTGCTGATCACGGCCACCGTGATCGCCGGCTACTACAGTGCCAACGGCCAGCTCTACCGCTTCGCGGCGGCGGAGCTCGCCCCCGCGAACTTCCGCGAAAAGGCCGTCTCGCTGGTGCTGGCCGGCGGCCTGATCGGCGCCATCGCCGGGCCCAACCTCGCCAAGTACACCCGGGACCTGCTGGCCACACCCTTCGCCGGCGCCTACCTCTCGCTGGCAGGTGTCGCGGCGCTCGGCCTGCTGCTGATGGCCTTCGTCAAGTTTCCCGCCGCACCGGCAAGCACTGGCCGCCAGGACCCGGGCCGCAGCGTCTGGGAACTGATGCGCCAGCCCCTGTTCTTCGTGGCCGTCGTCGGCGCGGCCCTGGGCTATGGCGTGATGAACCTGCTGATGGCGGCCACGCCGCTGGCCATGCAGGTCTGCGGCTACCCCTTCAGCGATGCGGCGCTGGTGCTGGAATGGCATGTGATCGGCATGTTCGCGCCCGGCTTCTTCACCGGCCACCTCATCAAGCGCTACGGCACGCTGAGCATCATGGGCGCGGGCGTGCTGCTGAACTTCCTGTGCATCGTGATCGCGCTCTCGGGCGTGGACCTGCAGCAGTTCCTGGTCGCGCTCTTCCTGCTCGGCGTGGGCTGGAACTTCCTCTTCACCGGCAGCACCACGCTGGCGCTGCAGGCCTACCGCCCCGAGGAGAAAGACCGGGCCCAGGCGGCGATCAACTTCGCGGTGTTCGGGGTGATGGCGCTGACCTCGTTCGCCTCCGGCGCCCTGGTGACCACCCAGGGCTGGCAGCTGCTCAACTGGGGCTCGCTGATTCCGGTGGCGCTCACGGGCCTGGCCCTGCTCTGGCTGGCGCTGCGCCGTCAGGCCGCGCGCCCGGCCTGAGGGAGGGGCCGCTCAGGCAAACCAGCGGTCCAGCCAGGCCTGCAGGCGGGCATAGACCGGCTCGCGCGCCAGCTCGTTGAAGATCTCGTGGTAGAGCTCGGCGTAGCAATGCGCCTCCAGCACGCGCGCCGGCACGGCCCGGGCAAAAGCCGCGCTACCGCGCGGACTGACCAGCCGGTCCGCGCCCGCGTACATCAGCAAGGTGGGCACTTCCCAGCGCGGCGCGGCCGCGAGCACCTGCGGCCCGGCGTCGGCGATGTAGCGCGCCAGCCGGCCCGAGATGCGGTCGTGGATCAGGCGGTCCTGCTGGTAGGCCCGCACCACCTGCGGGTCGTGAGAAATCCACTGCGGGTCCAGGCCGTTGCGCACCCGCAGGTCCGGCGCGATCGCCGGCAGGACCGCGAGGAGCAGGCGCTGGAAGGCGGTGAGTCCCGGATCCAGTGCCGGCGAGGACAGCACCAGCCCGTCCACGCGCCCCAGCTGGCGCGCCACCAGGTGCGCAGCCACCAGCCCGCCCATGCTGTGGCCCAGCACGATCAGCGGTGTGTGCGCCTGCAGGCGCTTGCGCGTGCTGCCCAGCACATCGGCCAGGTCCTCGACCAGGCGCTGCGCCGTAGGCAGGCCGCCACGCGTTCCGCCCGATTCGCCGTGGCCGTAGTGGTCGTAGCCGCGCACGGCAAAACCCCAGCCGTTGAGGCGGCGCGCCAGTTCATCGTAGCGACCGGCGTGCTCGCCCAGGCCGTGCACGATGAGTACCACGCCGCGCAGGCGGGTGCCGGGATCGAGCGGCCAATCCTGGATCGCCAGATTGTCGCCATCGGAGGCGACATAGGTGGTCAGCGTGGATTCCTGCATAGGACGGCTCAGGGCATGGCCGCGATCACCTGGGCCACGGCCGCCGTGAGGCGGCGCGCATAGGGCACGTGCAGGAATTCGTTGGGGCCGTGGGCATTGCTCTTGGGGCCCAGCACGCCGCAGACCATCATCTGCGCCTTGGGAAAGCCCCGGGAGAGCATGTTCATCAGCGGGATGGTGCCGCCCTGGCCGATGTAGCCGCAGGGCGCGCCGTAGAAGCTGCGCGAGGCCTGGTCCAGCGCCGCGCCGAACCAGGGCGCGGTCCCGGGCGCGTTCCAGCCCGTGGCCGAACTCAGGCCCTCGAAGGTCACGCGGGCCTGGTAGGGCGCGTTGTCCTCCAGCAGGGTCTTGAGTTCCTGCACGGCCGTGGCCGCCTCCACCAGGGGCGGCAGGCGCAGCGAGAGCTTGAAGGCCGTGTAGGGCCGCAGCACGTTGCCGGCGTTCTGGAGATCGGGCAGGCCCTCGGCGCCGGTGACGCTGAGCGTGGGCGTCCAGGTGCGGTTGAGCAGGGCCTGCAGGGGATCGGTGGTCATGGGCAGGGCCAGGCGCGTGTCACCCTCGCAGTCGTAGTGCACCCAGGGAAAGCGCTGGTACAGCTCCTCGCCCAGGATGGCGGCCGTGGCTCGGGCCTGCGCCATGCGCTCGGCCGGCACCTCGCAGTGGAAGCTCTGCGGCAGCAGGCGCCCGGTCTGGCTGTCTTCCAGCCGGTCCAGCACCTGGCGCAGGATGCGAAAGCTCGAGGGCACCACGCCGCTGGCGTCACCCGAATGCACGCCCTCGGTCAGGATCTCCACCTTGAGCACACCGCTGGCCATGCCGCGCAGGCTGGTCGTGAGCCAGAGCTGCTCGTAGTTGCCGGCGCCCGAGTCCAGGCAGACCACCAGTCCCACGTCGCCCAGCCGTCCACGCAAGGCATCGACATAGGGCAGCAGGTCGTAGGAGCCGCTTTCCTCGCAGGTCTCGATCAGGCCGACGATGCGCGGATGGGCGAGCTTCTGGCTCTTGAGGGCCTGGATGGCCGCGATGCTGGCGTAGATGGCATAGCCATCGTCGGCGCCGCCGCGGCCATAAAGCTTGCTGTCCTCGTACTTCGGCGTCCACGGGCCCAGGTCCTTGCGCCAGCCGCTGAACTCGGGCTGCTTGTCCAGGTGGCCGTACATGAGCACGGTCTGGGTGGACACGTCGGCATCCCCGGCACCGCGGCTCGCGGGCAGCTCGAAGAAGATCACCGGCGTGCGGCCTTCGAGGCGGATCACCTCGAGTTGCAGGCCTTCGACCTTCTGCGCCTCGACCCAGGCCGCGGCGTTGCGCACCACGGTGTCGATGTGGCCGTGCTCGGCCCACTGCGGGTCGAACATGGGTGACTTGGCGGGAATGGCGATGTAGTCGGCGAGCTGGCGGACGATCTCGTCGTCCCAGGTGCGGGTGATTTCATCCAGGGCCCGAGCGGTGTCGAGCACGGTACGCGGTGCACGGGTATTCATGAGCATCCCTGTCGAAAGGCCGGATCGCTGCCAGTATATTCATCCCCCTGTCCGTCCACAGGCGCAGGTGCTTACACTCTCGCTACCCCGGATCGCCCCCCGGACCCCAGGAGACCCTCTTGAAGACCGCTTATTCCCTGCGCCGTGGCCTGCTGGCGGCCTGCGTGTCGGCCCTGGCCCTCGGCGGCCTGTGCCAGGCCGCCCTGGCGCAAGCCAGAATCCCGCTGCGCATCTCCACGCCGGCCGTCCCCGATGACTGGCACGCCAGGATGTGGACGGTGTTCAAGGAGTCGCTGGACAAGTCCGCGCCGAACCAGTTCGACGTGCAGGTCCACCTCAACGCCGCGCTGTTCAAGCAGGGAACCGAACCAGCCGCGATGGCGCGCGGCAATCTCGAACTGGCCACCATCTCGGCCTTCGACATCGCCAAGCTGGTGCCGGCGTTCTCGATCTTCACCGCCGGCTACGTGATTCGTGATCCGCAGCACCTGCAGAATGTCTTCAGCGGCCCCATCGGCGACGAGCTGTTCCGGACCGTGTCGGACCGGATGGACGTGACCGTGCTCGCCACCCTCTACCTGGGCACGCGCCAGCTCAACCTGCGCGAGGCACGCAAGGTGCAGACCCCCGCCGACCTCAAGGGCGTGAAGCTGCGCATGCCGGGCAGCAAGGAATGGCTGTTCCTGGGCAATGCACTCGGCGCCACCGCCACGCCGCTGGCCTTCGGCGAGGTCTATCTGGGCCTGAAGACCGGCACCATCGACGGCCAGGACAACCCGCTGCCCACGGCGCGCGCGGCCAAGTTCCATGAAGTGACCCGCCAGCTGGTCCTGACCCGGCACCTGGTCGACAGCCTGTTCATCACCATCGCCAACAAGCGCTGGCACGCCCTGAGTCCGGCGCAGCAGCAGCAGGTGCTGGCCGCGGCACGGGCGGCGGCCCAGTTCAACAACGAGAACCGGATCCGGGAGGAAGGCCAGCTGGTCGAGTTCTTCCGGCAGCAGGGCCTGCAGGTCGTCACCCCGGACGTGGAAGCCTTTCGCAACACCGTGCAGGCAGCCTATGCCCGTTCGGACTACGCCAAGACCTGGCCGCCCGGCCTGCTCGATCGCATCAACCGCACACGCTGAACTTCATGGACCTGTTGCGCAAGGCTGGCCACGCCCTGGGCGGGCTGATGTTCCTGGGACTGTTCCTGGTCTTTCTGGTGCAGATCACGGCCCGCTTCGGATTCGGACAGCCGCTGCCCTGGACCGACGAACTGGCCGTGGTGCTGTACCTGTGGGTCATCCTGTGGGCCTCGGCCTTCATGGTGCCGGAGCGCGAACATGTCGCGTTCGACCTGCTTTGGAACAGCGCCGGCCCGCGGCTGCGCCGTGCCATGCGGATCGCCGGCCACCTGATGATCGGCAGCCTGGCGGCCGTGGCCGTGCCGGCCAGCTGGGACTATGTGCATTTCATGGGTCGCGAGGGCACGCCGGTGCTCGGCCTGTCGTTCGAGTGGGTGTTCCTGCCCCTGCTGCTGCTGCTGCTGGCCCTGGTCGTGCGCAGCCTCTGGGGCCTGTGGTGCGCCTGCCGGGGCCTGCCGGACCAGGAGCCGGCGGCATGAGCGTCGCGTGCCGCATGGAGAGGCTCGCGTGAGCGCGGCCCTGTGGACCCTGGTGGGCGTGGTGCTGGCCGGCATGCTGCTGCGCATGCCGATCGGCTTTTCGATGCTGACGGCGGGCATCGCCTATCTGCTGGTCAAGGGCCAGGACCTGGGCCTGGTGGCCGAGCAGGTGGGCAACGGCCTGTACAACAGCTATGTGCTGCTGGCCGTGCCGCTGTTCGTCTTCGCGGCCAACATCATGAACGCGGGCACCGTCAGCGAGCGCATCTTCGACTTCTGCCGCATCCTGGTCGGTCGCCTGCGTGGCGGGCTGGCGCAGGTGGACATCCTGGTCAGCGTGATCTTCTCGGGCATGAGCGGCAGCGCCATTGCCGATGCCGCCGGCCCGGGCCTGGTGACGATACGCCAGATGCTGAACAAGCCCGGCTACCCGCGCGGCTTCGCCGGCGCCGTGGTGGTGGCCAGCGCCACGCTGGGGCCCATGATCCCGCCCTCCATCCCGATGGTGATCTACGCGCTGGTCTCGGGCGCCTCGGTGGGGGCCTTGTTCCTCGGGGGCGTGGTGCCGGGCCTGTGCATGACCCTGCTGCTGATGGGCGTGGTGCACTACATCGCGCACAAGCGCCAGATGCCGCGCGAAGCGCCCGTGCCCCTGCGACAGTGGCCGTCCATCCTGTTTCGCGGCGCGCTGCCGCTGTCCATGCCCCTCGTGCTGCTGGGCGGCATCTACTCGGGCGCCTTCACACCCACCGAGGCGGCGGCCGTGGCGGCGCTGCATGCGCTGGTACTGGCCGCCGTGGTGTTTCGCGCGCTCAGCTGGCGCTCGTTCTGGGGCGTGGTACTCGAATCCACGCGCGCCAGCGCCGTGATCACCATCATCCTGGCCGGTTCCTTCATGCTGAACTACGCCTTCACCGCCGAAGGCGTGCCCCAGGCCATGGCATCCTGGGTCGACGGGCTGCAGCTGAGCCGCCTGCAGTTCCTGTTCATGGTCAACGCCCTGTTCCTGGTCCTGGGCTGCTTCCTCGACGTCTCGGTCCTGCTGCTGGTCTTCGTGCCGATGCTGCTGCCCACGGCCCAGATGCTGGGCGTGGACCTGGTGCACTTCGGCGTGCTGGTGGTGCTCAACATGATGATCGGCCTGATCCACCCGCCTTTTGGCATGCTGCTGTTCGTCACCAAGGCGCTGACCGGTATCCCGATCGCCGAGATGATGCGCGAGGGCTGGCTGTTCCTGCTCATGCTGCTGGGCCTGCTGGTGGCCATGACCCTCTTCCCGGAAATCGTGCTCTGGCTGCCCCGTACCATGGGTTACGGCGCCTGAGGCGCCTGCCAGCGGGACGAAACGCAGGCGCCGCTGCCCCTGTCAGCGCGAAAACTTCAGCACTGCCGTGCTCGCCCGCAGATTGGGCAGCCAGCGGACCAGACGGCCGTTGTGCAGGCCGAAGCTGTCGAGGATCTGCAGACCGTTGCGCTGGGCCAGCACCTCGAGGTCGGCATGCGTGCCGACGCGGATATTGGGTGTGTCGTACCACTGGTAGGGCAGGCGCCGCGTGACCGGCATGCGCCCGCCCAGCACGCTGAGCCGGTTGGGCCAGTGGGCAAAGTTGGGAAAGGCCACGATGCCGGTGCGGCCCACGCGTGCCGTCTCGCGCAGCACCACCTCGGCATTGCGCAGGTGCTGCAGGGTGTCGATCTGCAACACCACGTCGAAGCTCTGGTCGCCGAACATGGACAAGCCCTCGTCCAGGTTGAGCTGGATCACGTTGACGCCACGCTGCGTGCAGGCCAGCACGTTGTCATCGCTGATCTCGATGCCGTAGCCGGTGCAGCCGCGCGTGGTCTGCAGGTGGGCCAGCAGCGCGCCGTCACCGCAGCCCAGGTCCAGCACGCGCGCGCCCGGCGGCACCAGGCTGGCGATGGTTTCCAGCGTCGTGCGGTCGCTCATGCCGCCACCTCCGCCGCCATGTTGGCGAAATAGGCGCGCACCAGGTTCATGTAGCGCGCATCGTCGAGCAGGAAGGCGTCGTGCCCGTGCGGGGCGTCGATCTCGGCGTAGGACACCTCGCGCCGGTTGTCGAGCAGGGCCTTGACAATCTCGCGGCTGCGTGCCGGCGAGAAGCGCCAGTCGGTCGAGAAGCTCACCAGCAGGAACTTGCAGCGCGCCGCCGCCAGCGCGCGGCTCAGGTTGCCGTCGTGTCGGCGCGCCGGGTCGAAGTAGTCGAGCGCGCGCGTGATCAGCAGGTAGGTGTTGGCGTCGAAGTACTCGCTGAACTTGTCGCCCTGGTAGCGCAGATAGCTCTCGATCTGGAATTCGATGTCCTGCGTGCTGTACTTGAGATCGATCCCCTCCCGCAGCTGGCGACCGAATTTCTCGTTCATGACGTCGTCGCTCAGGTAGGTGATGTGGCCGATCATGCGCGCGATGCGCAGGCCGCGCTTGGGCACCACGCCGTGCGCGTAGAAGTGGCCGCCATGGAAATCCGGGTCGGTCACGATGGCACGACGTGCCACCTCGTTGAAGGCGATGTTCTCGGCGTTCAGGTTGGGCGCGCTGGCCACCACCACGGCGTGGCGCACCCGCCCCGGGTACTGCAGCGTCCAGCTCAGCGCCTGCATGCCGCCCAGGCTGCCGCCCATCACCGCGGCCAGCTGCTCGATGCCCAGCGCATCGAGCAAGCGGGCCTGGGCGTTGACCCAGTCTTCCACCGTGACCACGGGGAAGTCGGCGCCGTAGACCTTGCCCGTGTCCGGGTTCACGTGCATGGGGCCGGTGGAGCCGAAGCAGGAGCCCAGGTTGTTGATGCCGATGACGAAGAACCGGTTCGTGTCCACCGGCTTGCCGGGACCGATCATGTTGTCCCACCAGCCCTCGCTCCTGGGCTGCCCCTCGTAGACGCCGGCCACGTGGTGCGAGGCGTTGAGCGCATGGCAGATCAGCACGGCATTGGACTTGTCGGCATTGAGGGTGCCGTAGGTCTCGTAAGCCAGGGTGTAGCCGCGGATGCTCGCGCCGCTCTGCAGGGGCAGGGCGGCGTCGAAGCTCATCGTCTGGGGCTGGGCGATCAACATGGCGAAAAAGGAAAACCCGGCGCGGCAGTTCAGCCGGGCCGGGTCTCATGCATTCGAAACATCCGCCTCTTTAGCTGAACTTCGGAACTCCAGGGTTCCGGCGCCCGCAATCGGGATCAAATCGGCGCTGGGCTTAGTATAAGTGCAAGTCCGCACGAGGAGGAAGCACATGGCCGAACCCAATGAACTCTATGGCTCCGACGCCTACGCGCCAGCCCAGATCGCCCGGCGCATCGAGTCGGTCGGGGTGAGCAAGGCACGGCTGCCCACGCTGCAGCTGCTCCTGCTGGGCGGGCTGGCCGGCGCCTTCATCGGCCTGGGGGCGATGCTCTTCGCGCTCGTGAAGTCCGATGCGACGCTGGGCTTTGCCACGGGTGCCCTGCTGGGCGGGCTGGTGTTCTCGCTGGGCCTGCTGCTGGTGGTCGTCGCGGGCGCCGAGCTCTTCACGGGCAACAACCTGCTGGCGATGGCCTGGGCCGATGGCCGCATCACGAGCTACGAGGTGCTGCGCAACTGGGTGCTGGTCTGTGCGGCCAATTTCATCGGCGCGGCCGGCCTGGCGCTGCTGGTCCACGCCAGCGGCCACCCCGGGCTCAACGGCGGCGCCATCGGACAGACCGTGGTGAAGATCGCGCTGGCCAAGCAGGAACTGTCCGCGACCGAGGCTTTCTTTCGCGGCGTGCTCTGCAATGTGCTGGTCTGCATGGCCGTGTGGATGGCCATGGCCGGGCGCAGCGTGGTGGACAAGGCCGTGGCCGTGGTGCCACCCATCGCGGCTTTCGTGGCGGCGGGCTTCGAGCACAGCATCGCCAATATGTATTTCATGCCCCTGGCCATGCTCCTGCAGCATTTCGGGCCTGAGAGTCTGGCCGCCCTGCAGCCTGTGACCTGGGCCGGCATGGCGGGCAATCTGCTGCCGGTGATCGCGGGCAATCTGCTCGGCGGCAGCGTGCTGGTGGGCCTGAGCTATTACCTGATCTATCGCCGCAAGCCGGCGGCCTGACCCCGGACCGGCGGTTCCGCCCTGGTGCACATCGTGCACCCGCTTGGCGCGGCCTGGCTCGTTTTTTGCTTGAGATTGGTGCATTTCTCTAATTTTCTGGTTTTTGCACCAGACACAAGCAATTTCTCTGGAGATTCCACTATGGACGCACTAAAGCAGGGCGCGGATGCCCTGTTCATCTTGCTGGGTGCCATCATGGTCCTGGCCATGCATGCCGGCTTTGCCTTTCTGGAGCTGGGCACGGTCCGGCGCAAGAACCAGGTCAATGCCCTGGTCAAGATCCTCGTGGACTTCTCGGTGTCCACCGTGGTCTATTTCCTGGTCGGCTATGGCGTGGCTTATGGCACAGGCTTCCTGATCGGTGCCGAAGAACTGGTGGCCAAAAACGGCTACGAGCTCGTGAAGTTCTTCTTCCTGCTGACCTTTGCGGCCGCCATCCCCGCCATCATCTCCGGCGGCATTGCCGAGCGCGCCAAGTTCTGGCCACAGCTCATCGCCACCGCGGTCATCGTGGGCTTCGTCTACCCCTTCTTCGAGGGCATCGTCTGGAACCAGGGCCTGGGCGTGCAGGCCTGGATCAAGGCGGCGACCGGCGAGGAGTTCCATGACTTCGCCGGCAGCATCGTGGTCCACGCCGTGGGCGGCTGGATCGCGCTGCCCGCCGTGCTGCTGCTGGGCGCGCGCTACAACCGCTACCGCAAGGACGGCGGCGTGTCGGCGCATCCGCCTTCGAGCATCCCCTTCCTGGCCCTGGGCGCCTGGGTGCTGACCGTGGGCTGGTTCGGCTTCAACGTCATGAGCGCCCAGACCCTGGACAAGATCTCGGGCCTGGTGGCGGTCAACTCCCTCATGGCCATGGCCGGGGGCACCCTGGCCGCGCTGGCCCTGGGCAAAAACGACCCGGGTTTCGTGCACAACGGCCCGCTGGCCGGCCTGGTGGCCGTCTGCGCCGGCTCGGACCTCATGCATCCGCTGGGCGCCCTCGTGGTGGGTGGCGTGGCCGGCGCCATCTTCGTCGTCATGTTCACGCTGACGCAGAACCGCTGGAAGATCGACGATGTGCTGGGCGTCTGGCCCCTGCACGGCCTGTGCGGTGCCTGGGGCGGCATCGCCGCCGGCATCTTCGGCGCCAAGGCGCTGGGCGGCCTGGGCGGCGTCACCCTCACGGGCCAGCTCATCGGCACCGGCCTGGGCGTGCTCTGGGCCCTGGCCGGCGGCTTCGTGGTCTATGGCCTGCTCAAGCTGGCGCTGGGCCTGCGCCTGAGCCAGGAGGAGGAGTTCGACGGTGCCGACCTCTCCATCCACAAGATCGGCGCGACCCCGGACCGCGAGGTCAACTGGTGATCGGGCACCGGCGGCACCGGGCTGAAAGTGTGGCGTCCAGACCATAACCGGCCCGGTTTCTGGGCCCGCCCGGCTTGAAAAGCGCGCAAAAGCGGGCGCCGGGCCCATAATGGTCTCGCGCATTTCCTTGCGGAGGTGTGCGAAATTGCGGTGATTCGTCGGTTTTGCGTCTTCTTCAAGTCCTGCTTGGTTTGTTGCTCGCGGCTATCGGACTCCATCGCCTTCCCTGAGTCTTTTTGAGGAGCCCCTTCATGGGCAACAAACTTTACGTGGGCAACCTGCCCTATTCCTTCCGTGACGAAGACCTGCAGCGCGCCTTCTCGGCGTACGGCAACGTCAACAGCGCCAAGGTCATGATGGAGCGCGACACGGGCCGCTCCAAGGGCTTCGGCTTCGTCGAGATGGGCAGCGATGCCGAGGCGCAGGCCGCCATCCAGGCTCTGCACGGCCAGCAGCAGGGCGGTCGCGCCCTGGTGGTCAATGAGGCTCGTCCGATGGAGCCCCGCCCGCCCCGCAGTGGCGGCTATGGCGGTGGTGGCGGCAACTACGGCGGTGGCGGTGGTGGCGGCTACGGTGGTGGCCGTCGTGAAGGCGGTGGCGGCGGTTACGGTGGTGGCCGCAGCAGCTACTGACCTGCTTCAGACCATGTACAAAAGGGCCCGTCGGGCCCTTTTTTCATGGTTTCTACTAGGCCGGTCCATCTTGCCGGAAGGGATTTTCTGTGCCAATAATGAAAAAGTCACGGCTGGGAGGCCGGGCACAGCATCGCGGTGATATGCCGAACTCGCATTGCTTGCGTTTCCGGGACCCCATCGCTCGTCATAGGTTTTTCAGGAGTCCCTGCATGGGCAACAAACTCTACGTAGGCAATCTCGCCTATTCCATCCGCGACAACGACCTCGAACAGGCATTCAGCCAGTTCGGCACGGTGACCAGCGCCAAGGTCATGATGGAGCGCGACACCGGTCGCTCCAAGGGTTTCGGCTTCGTCGAAATGGGCAACGATGCCGAGGCACAGGCCGCGATCAACGGCATGAACGGTCAGCCCCTGAGCGGGCGCAGCGTGGTGGTCAACGAGGCACGCCCCATGGAGCCGCGCCCCCCGCGCACCGGCGGCTACGGCGGCGGTGGGGGGGGCTATGGTGGCGGTCGCCGTGAAGGCGGCGGTGGCTATGGTGGGGGCGAAGGTGGCGGTGGGGGCGAAGGCGGGTTCCGCAGCCCCTACGGCAATCCGCGCGGTGGCGGCGGTGGCCGGCGCGGCTACTGAAGCTGAAGCACACGCTCCATGACACAGGCCCCGTTCAGGGGCCTTGTCCTTTTCTGGGGGTGTCTTATTCGTGGGCGCGGTGCTTGCGTGGCCGGCCGGCGAGCAGACGATCGAACAGCCTGTCGGGCAGCAGACGGAGCAGCTTGGCCACCCCCCCCATGGGCCAGGGGATGACGCGGTAGCTCACACCCGCCAGGATGGCACGCCAGGCCTGCACGGCAAAGGCCTCGGGCGTCATCAGGAAAGGCATGCGGTAGCGGTTCTGGCGGGTCAGCGGCGTGTCCACATAGCCCGGCGCCAGCGTCACCACGCGCACTCCGCTGCCACGCAGTTCGCCGCGCAGGCTTTCGCAGTAGCTGACCACCGCGGCCTTGCTGGCGCAATAGGCACCATGCCCGGGCAAGCCGCGGATGGCCGCCACGCTGGCGATGCCGACCAGGCGGCCGCTGCCTCGCGCGCGCATGGGCGCGATGAATGGATGGAAGGTGGCCGCCAGACCCACGTTGTTGATGGCCAGGGTGCGGGCCAGCACATCGAGGTCCGCGCGTTCGGCGCTGTCCATGCCCACGCTGATGCCGGCATTGGCTACCACCACGTCGGGCACGCCCAGTTCGGTCATGCAGGCCTGGCCGGCGGCCACGATGGCGTCGATGTCGGCCACATCGGCCGGGTAGATGCGGTAGCGGGCCGGATCGAGCTGCCCGGCCTCGGCCCAGCGCCGGATCTCGGCACTGCGACGCGCGACCAGCGCCAGGCGCCAGCCCTGGTCATAGGCCTGCCGCGCCAGGGCCTGGCCGATGCCGCTCGAGGCGCCGGTGATGAAAAGCAGGGGAGACGGCATCGCGCGGTGTCCCCTCAGCGCTGCGGGGGGGGCTGCAGCGTGCCGCGGACGCGGCCACGCAGCTCCATGATCTGGTCGAGGTTGCTGTAGTCCAGGCTGTCGGCGGTGATGCGGTCGGCGCCGCGCTGCAGCTCGACCGGCTTGTGGGACTTGATGCGCTCGCCATCGAGGAAGGCATGCAGGAATTCGCCGCTGAAGCTCACGCGCGGCAGCGCGACGCCGCTGCGGTCCACCGCGGCTTCGCGCACGACCCGTGCATCGCCCATGAGCTGCACCTCGGTGGCATCGTTGTTGGCCAGGGCGCGCCGGGCCGTGGCCACGGTGGTGAAGCCGCGCGGGTTGTAGCTGCGGATACGGACCTGGTCGATCTCCAGGGTATCGGTGTGCGGGTAGTGACGGGCCTGCTCGCCATAGACCTCGCTCTTGAGCCGGCCCTGGTCGTCGAAGGTCTTGATCGAGAAGCGCGCCATCTGGTAGTCCGGGTCGCGGCGCTGGGCCTGCTCGGGCGCATCGGGCTCGAACAGCGGCGTGCTGCGCACCAGCCAGTAGGTGCTCAGCGCGAGCACGCCCATGAGCAGCACGGGCAGATAGATCGAGAGCCGGTCCCAGGCCAGCCGCACGAGGCGGGTCACTGCAGCGCCTCCTGCAGCAGCTGGGCATAGCGGCCGCTGGCCACGAGCAGCAGGTCACAGAATTCACGGGCAGCGCCTGCGCCGCCGGCCGCCCGCGTGACATGATGCGCACGCGCCAGGGCCTCGGCATGGGCCTGGGCCGGCGCGCAGGCCAGCGCGCAGCGCTGCATCACGGGCAGATCGGGCCAGTCGTCGCCGATCACGGCGGCCTGCGACCAGTCCAGCCCCAGGGCTTTCAGCGTCTGCTCGGCTGCCGGTCGCTTGTCTTCGGTGCCGTAGTGCACATGCGCGATGCCCAGGGCCTGCAGGCGCGTGCGCAGCGCGGCACTGTCCCGTCCGGTGATCACGGCCGGGGTGATGCCCGCGCGTGGCAGCAGCTTGAGGCCATGGCCGTCCAGGGTGTGGAAGCGCTTGAGCGTCTCGCCAGCCTCGCTGATGTAGAGGCCGCCATCGGTGAGCACACCGTCGACATCGAAGAAAGCCACACGTACGCCCTGAGCGCGCAGCAGCAGTTCGGGCGGAAAGGACAGGGCGGGTGCGACGGCGCTCATATCACCTTGGCCCGCATCAAGTCGTTGCTGTTGAGCGCGCCACACAGGCGGCCCTCGGCGTCCACCACGAGCACGCTGGTGATGCGCCGCGCCTCCATCAGGTCGGCCGCCTCCACCGCCAGCGCGTCGTGGCGCACCGTGACCGGATCGGGATGCATGAACTCGCGTGCGCTGCCCTGGCGCACGTCCACACCCTTTTCCAGCAGGCGGCGCAGGTCGCCGTCGGTGAAGATGCCCAGCACGCGCTGCTGCGCATCGACGACGGCGGTCGCGCCCAGGCCCTTGGCGCTCATCTCGCGCATGAGGACGCTGAAGCCGGCCTCGGGCGGCACGCTGGGCACGGCGTCGCCGCTGCGCATGACGTCGCTCACGTGGGTCAGCAGCTTGCGACCGAGGGCGCCGCCCGGATGTGAGCGGGCGAAGTCCTCGGCCTTGAAGCCGCGCGCATCGAGCAGGGCCACGGCCAGGGCATCGCCCAGGGCCAGCTGGACCGTGGTGCTGGCGGTGGGCGCGAGGTTGAGCGGGCAGGCTTCCTTTTCGACCGCGGTGTTGAGCACCACATCGGCATGGCGGCCGAGCGTGGAGGACGGGTTGCCGGTCATGGCAATCAGCGGCACGCCCTGGCGCTTGAGCACGGGCAGGATGGCCGTGAGTTCTTCCGATTCGCCGCTGTTGGAGATGGCCAGCAGCAGATCGGCGGCGGTGATCATGCCCAGGTCGCCGTGGCTGGCCTCGGCCGGGTGCACGAACATGGCCGGGGTGCCGGTGGAAGCCAGGGTGGCAGCGGTCTTGCGGCCGATGTGCCCGCTCTTGCCCATGCCCATCACGACCACGCGGCCGGACACGTGCAGCATGCGCTCGACCGCCTGGGCAAAGCTGGCGTCCAGGCGCTGGCGCAGAGCCTGCACGGCCGCGGCCTCGATGTCCAGGGTTTCGTGCGCGAGTCGGATCGCGCGCTCCGGATCCAGCACGTGGCGCATCGGCTTGTTGTCGTTCATGCCGGGATTCTATCGGCCGGGTGCGCCCTTCGCTCTTGCTAGTATGCGGGGATGAGCGGGCTCGAACTCACCCTGATTTATCTGCTGGCCGCCGTGCTGGGCGTGGTCGTGTTCCGCAGCCTCAAGCTGCCGCCCATGCTGGGCTACCTGGCCGTGGGCGTGCTGATCGGGCCCAACGCGCTGGCACTGGCCCAGAACTCGGAGGGCATCCGCCATCTGGCCGAGTTCGGCGTGGTGTTCCTGATGTTCGCGATCGGGCTGGAATTCAACCTGCCGCGCCTGCGCGCCATGCGGCGCCACGTCTTCGGCCTGGGCCTGCTGCAGGTCCTGCTGACCATGGCGCTGACCATGGCCGGGGCCTACGGGCTGCAGCTGCTGGTTCCCACCCTCTGGTCCATCAGCTGGCAGACGGCACTCGCCCTTTCGGGCATCATGGCGATGAGCAGCACGGCCATCGTGGTCAAGCTCATGGCGGACCGGCTGGAGCTCGAATCGGAGCATGGCAAGCGCGTCATGGGCATCCTGCTGTTCCAGGACCTGGCCGTGGTGCCGCTGCTGGTGCTGATCCCGGCCCTGGGCAGCCCGGCCCCCGAGATGTTCGAGGCCCTGGGCCTGGCCCTGCTCAAGGCGGTGGCCCTGCTGGCCCTGCTGTTGATGGGCGGGCAGCGCCTCATGCGGCGCTGGCTGACCCTGGTGGCGCGCCACAAGAACAACGAGCTGTTCATGCTCAACCTGCTGCTGATCACCCTGGGCCTGGCCTGGCTGACGGAGCAGGCCGGCCTGAGCCTGGCGCTGGGCGCCTTCGTCGCCGGCATGCTGATCGCCGAGACCGAGTACAAGCACCAGGTGGAAAGCGACATCCGCCCCTTCCACGACGTGCTGCTGGGCCTGTTCTTCATCACCATCGGCATGCTGCTGGACTGGACCATCGTCTGGCAGCGCTGGCCCCTGGTGTTCATGCTGCTGGCCTGTTCGCTGCTGCTCAAGCTGGTACTCATCACCGCGCTCACGCGCGCGCTCGGAGCGAGTATGGGCGTGGCGCTGCGCACGGGCCTGTACCTGACGCAGGCGGGCGAGTTCGGCTTCGTGCTGCTGACCCAGACCTACCAGCGCGGCCTGATCGAGGCCGACATGCTCAACCCCGTGCTGGCCTCCATGGTGCTGTCCATGCTGGCCACGCCTTTCATCATCATGTACAGCAACCGCATCGTGCTGCGCCTGGTGGCCAGCGAATGGCTGCAGCAGTCGCTGCAGATGACCACCATCGCACGCCAGGCCATCGGCAGCAGCGGGCACGTGCTGATCTGCGGCTACGGCCGCTGCGGCCAGAACCTGGCTCGCATGCTCGAGGGCGAGAAGATTCCCTACCTGGCGCTGGACCTGGACCCGGACCGCGTGCGCCATGCCACGGCCGCCGGCAACTCCGTGGTCTACGGCGATGCCGCCCGCCTGCAGGCCCTGATGGCGGCCGGGCTGGCCCGTGCCAGTGCGGTGGTCATCACCTACCTCGACGTGCCGGGCGCCCTCAAGGTGCTGGACCATGTGCGCTCGCACGCACCGCATGTGCCGGTGATCGTGCGCACCCAGGACGACCATGCCCTGGACCGGCTGCGTGCCGCCGGCGCCACCGAGGTCGTGCCCGAGGCCATCGAGGG
>JAYNNS010000002.1:0-27656 GCA_038112835.1 Curvibacter sp.
TCATCAGCCTGGGCTTCCTGTCCAAGTGGCTGGGCGAACAGGCCGAAGCCCTGGGCGTGGAAATCTTCCCGGGCTTCACGGCCGCCGAAGTGCTCTACAACGAGGACGGCTCCGTCAAGGGCGTGGCCACGGGCAATATGGGCATCGGCAAGGACGGCGAGCCCACCGACAGCTTCCAGCTCGGCATGGAGCTGCTCGCCAAGTACACCGTGTTCGCAGAAGGCGCGCGCGGCCATCTGGGCAAGCAGCTCATCGCGAAATACAAGCTGGACGAGGGCAAGGACCCGCAGAGCTACGCCCTGGGCATCAAGGAGCTGTGGGAAGTGCCGGCCGACCAGGCCCGACCCGGCCTGGTGGTCCACACCGCCGGCTGGCCCATGGACAACAGCACCTATGGCGGCGGCTTCCTCTACCACCTGGAGGACAACAAGGTCACGCTGGGCTTCGTCACCGGCCTGGACTATCAGAACCCCTATCTGAGCCCCTTCGAGGAAATGCAGCGCTGGAAGACCCACCCGGCCATCCGCCAGCACATCGAAGGCGGCAAGCGCATCGGCTACGGCGCGCGCGCCATCACGGCCGGCGGTCTGCTCTCCCTGCCCAAGACCATCTTCCCGGGCGGCGTGCTCGTCGGCTGCGACGCCGGCTACCTGAACGCCAGCCGCATCAAGGGCAGCCACGCCGCCATCAAGAGCGGCATGCTGGCCGCCGAGGCGCTGTACGACGCCGTCACCGGCGGGCGCCAGCACGACGAACTGGCCGCCTACCCCGTGGCCTTCGCCCAGAGCTGGCTGCACGAGGAACTGCACAAGTCGCGCAACTTCAAGCAGTGGTTCAAGAAGGGCAACCTCATCGGTGCGCTGATGACCGGCATCGAGCAGTGGTTCCTGCCCAGGATCGGCATCAAGACCCCGCCGTGGACCCTCCACCGCAAGGAAGCCGACCACACCCGCCTCAAGCCGGCGGCCGAGTGCACGCCCATCGCCTACCCCAAGCCGGACGGCAAGCTGACGTTTGACCGCCTCTCCAGCGTCTTCATCAGCAACACCAACCACGCCGAAGACCAGCCCGCCCACCTGACACTCCAGGACGCCAGCGTGCCCGTGCGCATCAACCTGGCCAAGTTCGCCGGGCCCGAGAGCCGCTACTGCCCGGCCGGCGTCTACGAGTTCGTGCAGAAGGACGGCGCCGACCAGCTCGTCATCAACGCGCAGAACTGCGTGCACTGCAAGACCTGCGACATCAAGGACCCGACGCAGAACATCGTCTGGGTCACGCCGGAAGGTGGCGGCGGGCCGAATTACAGTGGCATGTGAGGCATCCGCACGCCAGAACCCAGAAAAAGCAAGGGGCCACACGGCCCCTTGTTCTTGAAAGCCCGGACCCCACTAGGCCCCGCGGAAAAACTGTCGGAATGCCTGGAGCACCTGCTCCGGAGCTTCCTCGGGCAGGTAGTGCCCGCAAGGCAGCGCGCCGCCCTCCACCCCGCCAGGCACCGACTTCTCGCGCCAGGTGGCCAGCACGTCATAGGTCTTGCCCACGACACCCTGCCCGCCCCAGAGCACCAGCAGTGGACATTGAATGCGCTTGTCGCTGTCGGCGGCGTCGTGTTCCAGGTCGATCGAGGCCGCCGCCCGGTAGTCCTCGCACACCGCGTGCAGGGTGTCCCGCGTGTAGCAGCGGCGGTACTCGGCATAGGCCTCAGGCGTGATCGCGCCCGGGGTCTTGTTCTGCTTGCCGATGTGGTGCTGCAGGTAGAAGTCCAGATTCGCGCCGATCAGTGTCTCCGGCAGCGGCGCCGGCTGCGTCAGGAAGAACCACCAGACGTAGCGCATCGCAAACTCCCTGTCGGTCGCCGCGTACATGGTGGCCGTGGGCGCAATGTCCAGCACGGCCGCACGCGCCACGGCCTGCGGATGGTCGAGCAGCAGGCGGTGCACCACGCGTGCGCCGCGATCATGCCCCGCGACCTGGAAACGCTCGAAGCCCAGCTGGCGCATCACCTCCACCTGGTCCTGCGCCATGGCCCGCTTCGAATACGCGACGTGCTTCTCGCCGCCCTCGGGTTTGCTGGAGTCGCCGTAGCCGCGCAGGTCCGCAAGCACCACGGTGTAGTGCTGCGCGAGCGTCGGCGCCACCTTGTGCCAGCAGGCCACGGTCTGCGGGTGGCCGTGCAGCAGCAGCAGCGCCGGGCCCTGGCCGCCGACCAGGGTGTGGATGGTGGCGCCAGCCGTGTGCACGGCCTGGCGCCTGAAACCGGGGAAGAGCTGGTCGAGGGACATGGCTCAGGCCTGCGGGGCCAGCCGGCCCTTCATGCGCGCCGCCACATCCCTGAGCCAGGGCTGCTGCGCCCAGTGGGCCGCGGCGAAGGCGAGGATGTCGTCCCGATAGCCCAGGGACATACCGATCACGTCCACCCCCTGGAGGAACATCTCCTGGTGCCGCCTGGAGATGCTGAACTTCATCGGCGGCAGGTCGGCGCAGCGGACCTCGAGGGCCTGCACGTCGATGGTGATCTCGGGCGCCGCGTCCTGCTCCGACAGCCGCATCAGCTGCTCGACCTGCGCCACAGGCAGGGCGACCAGCAGCAGCTGGTTGCCCATGGCGTTGGAGTAGAAGATCTCGGCGAAGCTGGGCGCGATGATGGCCCGGATGCCGTAATCCAGCAGGCCCCAGACCGCGTGCTCGCGGCTGGAGCCGCAACCGAAATTCGAGCCGCCGAGCAGCAGCCTCGACTCGGCATGACGCGCCTGGTTGAGCACGAAATCGGGCTTGCGCGCGCCCGTCTTGTCGAAGCGCAGGTCATAGAACAGCCCCTGGGCCAGGCCCGACTTGTCGATGCCGCGCAGGAACTGCTTGGGCATGACCTGGTCGGTGTCCAGGTTGTCGATACGGATCGGGGCGGCGCGGCCCTGGATGGTTTGAATGGTGCTCATCTCAGTGCTCCAGGGTACGGACGTCGGTGATTTTTCCGGTGACGGCGGCGGCGGCGGCCATGGCGGGGCTCATCAGGTGCGTGATCGCGCCGCGCCCCTGGCGCCCTTCGAAATTGCGGTTGGTCGTGGAGGCGCAGCGCGTGCCGTCGGCCAGCACATCGTCGTTCATGGCCAGGCACATGGAGCAGCCGGGCTTGCGCCACTCGAAGCCGGCGCTGATGAAGATGCGGTCCAGGCCCTCGGCCTCGGCCTGCTGCTTCACCGCACCCGAACCCGGCACCACCATGGCACGCACGCCGGCAGCGACCTGGCGGCCCTGCACGATCTGCGCCGCGCTGCGCAGGTCCTCGATGCGGGCGTTGGTGCAGGAGCCGATGAAGACGTGCTGGATGGGTGTGCCGGCGATGGGCGCGCCACCGGCGAGGCGGGTGTAGGCCAGCGCCTGCTCGGTGCTGCGCCGGTGCTCAGGCGCCTCCTGCGCGGCGACGGGCACCGTGCCGGAAATGGGCAGCACCTGGTCCGGGCTCGTGCCCCAGGTGACGTGGGGCTCCACCCGGGACGCATCGAAGCGATGCTCGACCTCGAAGACCGCGTCGTCGTCGCTGCGCAGCGTGGCCCAGTGCGCCAGGGCGCTCTTCAGGGCCGGCCCGGTGATGTCGGGGCAGCGCGCCAGCACATAGGCGATGGCGGTCGGGTCCGGCGCGATCAGGGCACCGCGCGCGCCGGCTTCCACCGCCATATTGCACAGCGTGAAGCGGGCCTCGACCGACAGGGCCTGCACCGCGCTGCCGCAGAATTCGACCACGTAGCCGCGCGCGCCCTGCGCGCCGATCTGCCCGATGATCATCAGGATCAGGTCCTTGCTGGTCGTGCCCGCCGGCAGCTGGCCGTCGACCCGGATGCGCATATTGCCGGCCAGGCGATAGACCAGGGTCTGCGTCGCCAGCACATGCTCCACCTCCGAGGTGCCGATGCCGAAACCCAGGGCCCCCAGGGCGCCGTAGGTCGTCGTGTGGCTGTCGCCGCAGATCACCACCATGCCCGGGCGGATCATGCCGTGCTCGGGCGCCACCACGTGCTCGATGCCCTGCAGGGCGTCGTTCGTGTCGAACAGCGGGATGCCGTGCAGCGCGCAGTTCTTGGCCAGATTGCTGGCCTGCAGCGCCGAGGCCGGGTCCTCGATCACGCGGATCCTGACCGGGTGCGTCGGGATGATGTGGCTGACCACGGCCACGTTCTGCCCCGGCATCAGCGCGCGGATGCCGCGCGTGTCCAGGCCGGCAAAGGCCTGCGGGCTGGTGTATTCGTTCATCAGGTGCAGGTCGCAGAACAGCAGCACGTTCTGTTCGTCCAGCACCCGCACCGTGTGCGAGTCCACGAGTTTCTGATACAGGGTCTTGGCGGTGGCCATGGTCGGTCGGTCTTTCATTCTGCGGTGATGCCGCGTTCCTTGGTGAGTTTGGCCCACATCTGCAGCTCGCGTTCCAGACGGGCCCGGGCCTCGGCGGCACTGGAAGGCGTGGGTTCGAAGCCGTCCTTGGCCATGCGTTCCTTCACCTCGGCGGATTCCAGCACCTGGCGCAGGCCGGCATTGAGCTTGTCGAGGACGGGCCGGGGTGTGCTGGCCGGGGCGAAGAGCATGAACCAGGTCTCGAACTGGTACTGGGACAGGCCGGCCTCGGCGATGGTCGGCACCTCGGGCAGCAGGGGCGAACGCTTGCTGCCGGTCACGCCCAACGCACGGAGCTTGCCCGACTGGATGTGCGGCACCGCGGCCGCCAGCACGGGAAAGCTCATGTCCACCTGGCCCGAGATCGTGTCGATCAGCGCCGGGCCACCGCCGCGGTAGGGGATGTGCAGGATGGACACGCCCGCCACCGCCTTGAACAGCTCGGCCGACATGTGGAAGGTGCTGCCCGGGCCGGCCGAGCCGTAGCTCAGGGTGCCCGGCTTGGCCTTGGCCAGCCGGATCACGTCGGCCACGCTCCTGGCGGAAAAATTCGAGCCGGTGACGAGCACATGCTGCGAGCTCGCGATCATGCCGATGGGGGCCAGGTCCTTGAGCGTGTCGTAGGGCATCCTGGCTGTGAGGCCGGGGTTGATCGCCAGCGAGACGGTCTGCAGGCCGATGGTGTAGCCATCGCCCGCCGACTTCGCCACGAAGTCCACGCCCAGGTTGCCACCGGCACCGCCCTTGTTCTCGATGAAGATCGTGCCCCCCACCGCCTTGGCCAGCGCGTCGCTGATCAGTCGGGCCGTGATGTCCGCGCTGCCGCCCGGTGCGTAGGGCACGACCAGCTTGATGGGCTTCTCGGGGTAGTTCGTCTGCGCGCAGACCGCGCCGCAGGCCAGCAGCAGGGCGGCCGCCGTGCTTATCCATCGTTGCATGAGTGTCTCCTTGTATCGGTTGGGGTGACTCATGCTAACCATGTAGATATTCACAATAATTCAAATACTATTCATTCTTTAGTGTCTGAAAGACAATAATGGACACCTACTCGGACATCCGGCTGTTCGCGCTCATCATCAAGCTCGGCCATATGGCCGCAGCAGCCCAGGAGCTGGGCGTCACCCCGCCCGTCATCAGCCGGCGGCTGGCCCTGCTCGAAAAGCGGCTCGGCGTGCGCCTGCTCAACCGCACCACGCGCAAGCTCAGCCTCACGCCCGAAGGCGAAACCTATCTGATGCAGGGCGTGCGCCTGCTGGAGGAAATGGAGGCGCTGGAAGGCAGCATCGCGGGCGGGCGGCTGCAGCCACAGGGGACGGTGAAGATCGCCGCGACTTTCGGCTTCGGTCGGACCTATGTGACGCCCGCCCTCTCCAGCTTCGTGCGCGAGTTTCCCAAGATCGACGTGCAGCTGCACCTGAGCGAGAAGTCCGTCAACCTCGTGGACCAGGGCCTGGACCTGATGATCCGCTTCGGCGAACCCGCCGACAGCCGCCTGAGCGCGCGGCTGCTGGCCCGCAACCGCCGCATCCTCTGCGCCGCGCCCGCCTATCTCTCGGCCATGGGCACGCCCACCCACCCCCGCGACCTGGGTCGCCACAGCTGCATCTTCATCCGCGAGGCCGACGAAACCTTCGGCACCTGGCACTTCAGCAACGGCAGCGAATCGGAGACGGTCAAGGTCCGCTCCCGGCTCAGCACCAACGACGGCAACTCCGCCCTCGCCTGGGCGCTGGACGGCCAGGGCATCCTGATCCGCTCGCTCTGGGAAGCCACCCCGCACCTGCGCACGGGGGCGCTGGTCCCCCTGCTACAGGACTGGTCGACCCCGCCGGCCGACATCTACCTCGTCTTCCAGACCGGCAGCCAGATGCCCGCCAAGGTGCGCGTGCTGATCGACTGGCTGCTCAAGTACTTCGAACCCCGGCGGGCGGGCGGCAGGAGCGGCGGCAACGTCTGGTAGGCCGCCGCCGCGCAGCGCAGGACCGCTCTAGCGGGCCGGGCCGGGGGCGTTGGGATCGTAGCCCGGCGGCAGGATCAGCCGGATCGAGGGATCCCGCGGTGCGCGCTCGCGGAAGGTCTTGAGCTCGCCGTGCAGGTTGCCGATCATCTCCCGGATTGCCTCGCTGAAACCACGGGTACGGGCCTCGCGCGCGCGCTCGGAAAAGCCGACCAGGGTGGCCGAGCCCTTGAGGGTCGAGATGCCGCCGGCGCGCATCAGCAGCCGGCGGCTGCGGATGTCGAACACCGCGGTTTCCACCGCGGTCAGGATGTCGTACTTGTCGCCGTCGATCACATACGCCCCGACGCCGGTCCAGTAGAGAAAGGACCAGCCGCTCGCCCCGGCATGCTGCACCTGGTCGAAGGAGACCAGCGCGACCACGTCGAGCTTGAGCAGGGCCGCGATGCGGTCCAGGTTGGCGAAGCCGCCTTCGGGCTCGAGGTACACCGAAGGAACCACCACGATCTCGCTGAAGAAGGGATAGCCGGCAAAGGCATCCCGCACCTGGCTGGCCAGACGCTGGCGGTCGCTCTCGGGCAGGCGGAACTCGGGATCGGTGGTGTCGGGGACGAAGGCCACCCCCAGACGGAAAGGCACCCGGATCTCGGCCACCTGTGCCGATGCCGGGGGGACTTCCGCCGAGCCCGGGTACAGATAGGTGAGCACCGAGGCGACCTGGCGCTGCCTGGAGGTCTTCTCCATCGATGCACAAGACGCCAGGAGCCAGGCCAGCAGCACGCACAGCGCGATGCCCGTGATTCGTTTCATGGACGCACCCCTTCAGACATGATCGACATCCCATCGCCAGCCCGCAGGGCCCGCGACCTGATGCCACTGTCTGCCGGAAACCGGGGCCGCGGTTTGATCCAGGTCAAGGGCAGACGCTGCGACCCGGGGGCGCCCCGGCCGGACCCGGGCGGGGCTCAGTGCGCCGTCCCGCGCAGCGCCAGGTTGAGCTGGTCCACGAGCTCGGACCAGTCGGCGTCGCGCAGCAGTTCGTCGCGCAGCAGCGCGGCCTGGGCCGGGGACCAGAAGGGGGCGTCTTCCAGGCGCACATGGTCGGCCAGGGGCGAGTGCTGCTGGATGAAGGCGGTGACGTCCTTCACGTCGCTGGGCAGGCCCAGCTGGGCGAAGAGTTCGCAGAACTGGTGGTAGTGCGGGGACATGGCGTTTTCCTTTCCTGGCTCTGGCCGGCCCTGGCGCGGGCAGGATACGGCCTCCATATTATTGGGCGGATACGGCACGGCGGGTGTGTAATGCAGCTCAGCAACCCCGGGCAGCCGTGGGCAAGACCACGGACCCCGTCACTGGAGCATGCCATGCCTGCCCTCGCCTCCCCCTCCTCCCCTGGCGCCGCCACCCGTACCGAGCACGACAGCTTCGGCCCCATCGAGGTGCCGGCCGAGCGGCTCTGGGGCGCGCAGACACAGCGTTCGCTGCAGTTCTTCGCCATCTCCAGCGAGCGCATGCCGGTCGATGTGGTGCGGGCCCTGGCCCGGGTCAAGCGGGCCTGCGCGCGCGTGAACCAGGACCTGGGCCTGCTGCCGGGCGCCCGGGCCGAGGCCATCATGGCCGCGGCCGACGAGGTGCTGGCCGGGCAACACGATGCCGAATTCCCCCTCTCGGTCTGGCAGACGGGCTCGGGCACGCAGAGCAATATGAACATGAACGAGGTGCTGGCCAACCGCGCCTCGGAGCTGCTGGGCGGCCCGCGTGGGCGCGGCCGGCTCGTGCACCCCAACGACGAGGTGAACCTGGGCCAGTCGTCCAACGATGTCTTTCCCACCGCCCTGCACGTGGCAGCCGCGCTGGCCATCCACGACCGGCTGCTGCCGGCACTGGCCACGCTGCGCGCCACGCTGGCCGAGCGTGCCGCGGCCTTCGCCGGCATCGTCAAGATCGGCCGCACGCACCTGCAGGACGCCACGCCGCTGACCCTGGGCGACGAGTTCTCGGGCTATGTGGCGCAGCTGGAGCAGGCGGAGGCGCACATCCGCACGGCCCTCACCCGGATCTACCCGCTGGCCATCGGCGGCACGGCCGTGGGCACCGGGCTCAACGCCCACCCGGAGTTCGGCGCGCGCGTGGCCAACGAGCTGGCGCGCGCCACGCAGCTGCCCCTGACGAGTGCCGCCAACAAGTTCGCGGCCCTGGCCGCGCACGACGACGCGGTGGCCGTGCACGGCGCGCTCAAGGGGCTGGCCGTGGCCCTGACCAAGATCGCCAACGATGTGCGCTGGCTGGCCTCGGGGCCGCGCTCGGGCCTGGGCGAGCTGGCGATTCCGGAGAACGAGCCCGGCAGCTCCATCATGCCGGGCAAGGTCAACCCCACGCAGTGCGAGGCCCTGACCATGCTCTGCGCCCAGGTCATGGGCAACGACGTGGCCGTCACGCTGGGCGGGGCCTCGGGCCACTTCGAGCTCAACGTCTACAAGCCGCTGATCGCGCACAACCTGCAGCAGAGCATCCGCCTGCTGGCCGAGGGCATGGCCAGCTTCGAGGCGCATTGCGTGCGCGGCATCACCGCGCGGCGCGAACGCATCCAGGAGCAGCTGGAGCGCTCGCTCATGCTGGTCACGGCGCTGACGCCGCACATCGGCTACGACCGCGCGGCCGAGATCGCCAAGCACGCGCACCGGCAGGGCACGACGCTGCGCGAGGCGGCGCTGGCCCTGGGCCACGTGAGCGCGGCGGACTTCGACCGCTGGGTACGCCCCGAGGACATGGTGCGCCCGGGCCGGTGAAGGCCGGCCCCCGAATGCCCTGACGCCCTCCAGGGCCATCCCCGCAAACCTTGCGCCAACTCAAGAAAGGGTTTTTCGCGGCTCTCTCTAATCGAGCCTGTACACACACAGGAGTAGATGATGAACGCCCGTCTTGAAACCACCGCGCCCGACAGCGTGGACCCGGAACTGGCCATCGGCCAGATCGCCGTGCAGCTGCCCGGCGCCACCGCGGTCTTTCGCCGCCTCAAGCTCGATTTCTGCTGCGGCGGCCAGGTCAGCCTGCGCCAGGCCGCCCACGACAAGGGCCTGGACCTGCCCGCGCTGCTGGCCGAGCTGGGCGCGCTGCAGCGCCCGCGCACCCTGCCCGAGGCGCAGGACCCGGCGACACTGATCGCCCACATCCTCACGCGCTACCACGAGGTGCACCGCGCCCAGCTGCCCGAGCTGATCCGCATGGCGCGCCGGGTGGAGGCCGTGCACCGCGAACACCCGGCGGTACCGCGCGGGCTGGCGGATTTTCTCGAGGGCATGGAGCAGGAGCTGCTCTCGCACATGATGAAGGAGGAGCAGGTGCTCTTCCCCATGCTCAAGGCCGGCGGCAACGCCTTCGTGGTGCAGCCCATCGCCATGATGCGTGACGAGCACACGGACCACGGCGAAGCCCTGGAACGCCTGGCCGCGCTGACGAACGACGCCACGCCGCCCGAAGGCGCCTGCAACACCTGGCGTGCGCTCTATGCCGGCATCGCCCAGCTCAGCGAGGACCTGATCAAGCACATCCACCTGGAGAACAACGTGCTGTTCCCGCAGTTCGAGACCCCGCAGCCGGCCCAGGGCCAGACCTGCGGCTGCCACTGAGCCGCTGCGGGCACGGCCACGCTGGCGCCCGCCGGCGGGATGGGGTAACCTCGCCCCATCCCATGAATGTCCAGTTCCTGATCATCGGCCAGCACCTCGCGCGCAGCACGCGCGGGCGGCCCTGCGCGCCCCCGGCCGCCGCACGCTGACACCTGCGTGTGCACCGGCAGTGGTGCGCCTTGATCATTTTTGGAGATTCCTCATGGCCGATCTGTTTGACAATCCCATGGGCCTGTGCGGCTTCGAGTTCGTCGAGTTCGCCGCGCCCGCCCCCCACACCCTGGAGCCGCTGTTCGAGAAGATGGGCTTCTCGCGGGTCGCGCGTCACCGCAGCAAGGACGTGCTGCTCTACCGCCAGGGGGAGATCAACTTCATCGTCAACCGCGAACCGCGCAGCCTGGCCGGCTACTTCGCCGCCGAGCACGGGCCCTGCGCCTGTGCCATGGCCTTTCGCGTGCGCGACGCGCACCACGCCTACGCCCGCGCGCTGGAGCTCGGCGCCCAGCCCGTGGACGTGCCCACCGGCCCCATGGAGCTGCGCCTGCCCGCGATCAAGGGCATCGGCGGCGCGCCGCTCTACCTGATCGACCGCTTCGAAGACGGCAAGAGCATCTACGACATCGACTTCGAGTTCCTGCCCGGGGTGGAGCGCCACCCGCGCGGCCACGGCCTGAGGCTCATCGACCACCTGACGCACAACGTCTACCGCGGGCGCATGAGCTTCTGGAGCCAGTTCTACGAGAAGCTCTTCAACTTCCGCGAGATCCGCTACTTCGACATCCAGGGCGAGTACACGGGCCTGACCAGCCGCGCCATGACGGCGCCCGACGGCCTGATCCGCATCCCGCTCAATGAAGAGGCCGGTCGCGGCGGCAACGGGCAGATCGAGGAATTCCTGATGCAGTTCAACGGCGAGGGCATCCAGCACATCGCCCTGCTGACCGATGACCTGATCGCCACGGTGGACGCGCTGCAAATGGCCGGCGTGCCGCTGATGACCGCGCCCAACGACATCTACTACGAGATGCTGGCCGAACGCCTGCCGGGCCACGGCGAGCCCGTGCCCGAGCTGCAGGCGCGCGGCATCCTGCTGGACGGCAGCACCCAGGACGGCAAGCCGCGCCTGCTGCTGCAGATCTTCAGCCAGCCCCTGCTGGGCCCGGTGTTCTTCGAGTTCATCCAGCGCAAGGCCGACGAGGGTTTCGGCGAGGGCAATTTCAAGGCCCTGTTCGAGAGCCTGGAGCGCGACCAGATCCGCCGCGGGGCGCTCAAGGTCGGGGACTGAAGCGTGGTGCCCGTGCCCTTCAGGCCGCCAGCAGCACCTGGTTGCGGCCCTGGCGCTTGGCCAGGTACAGGGCCACATCGGTCTTCTTGAGCAGGGCCTCGGCGTCGGCTTCCTGGCGCGGCTGGCCGGCGGCCACGCCCATGCTGATCGTGACCACGGGCGCGGCCGGGGAATGCGGGTGGGGCAGGGCCTCGGCCTCGACCGCGGCGCGCAGGCGTTCGGCGACTTCACGCGCGGTGGCGGCGTCGGTGCTCGGCAGGATCACGACGAACTCCTCCCCCCCATAGCGCGCCACCAGCTCGCCGGCACGGCGCGCCTCGCCCGCCAGCACCCCAGCCACGCGGCGCAGGCATTCGTCGCCAGCCTGGTGGCCGTAGTGGTCGTTGTAGGCCTTGAAGTGGTCCACATCGATCATCACCAGGGCCAGCGATTCCCCCTTGCGCGCGGCGCGCTGCCACTCCTCGGACCAGGCCTCGTCGAAGCGGCGCCGGTTGGCCAGGCCGGTGAGCGCGTCGGTGCTGCTGAGCGCGGCAAGCTGCTGGTTCATGCGCTCGAGCTCCGCGGTGCGCTCGTGCACGGTGGCCTCCAGCCCCTCGTTGGTGCGGCGGATTTCCTGCTGCAGGCGGGCCTGCTCCGCCATGTCCTCGCGCAGGCGGCTGGCGAAGCGCCAGCCCACCCAGAGCAGCAGCCCCAGGGCCGCCGTGCGCAGGACATAGGCCATCTGACGCATGCGCTGCACCTCCAGGTCGCGCTGGGCCAGTTCCTCGCGCAGGGCGCTGATGACGGATTCGGTGGTGATCTCGTAGATCTTCTTGGCCAGCACGTAATCGTCTTCGATCAGCACGTCGCGCGCGCGGCGCCAGTTGCCCGCACGCATGTAGCGCAGTGAGCGCGCCTCGGTGCTGCGCAGGCCGCGCTGCAGCTCCAGCAGCACCGACACGTCCCCCGAGAGTTCCAGCGCCCGACTGAGTTCGGCCACGGCGCCCACCGTGGCGGTGAGCTGCTCGTCCACCCTGTCGTAGCGGCTCACGCGCAGCAGCTTCTGCTCCAGCACGGCGCTGCTGAGCAGGCTGGTGAGTTCCTGCTCCAGGCGCACGATGCGCTCGAGACGCGTGCTGATGCCCAGGTGACGCACATGCATATCCTCGCTGCGCACATCGGCGTAGAAGCCGAGCACGAAGGTCAGGACCAGAACGGCCACCGCGACGTAGATGCTGCCCAGGTACCTCATCTTGCTTTTGTTGGCGAGTCCGGGGAAAAACGAAGCCTCCCGCAAGGCCTAGTGCAGGCTATTGTGCAGGTCGCTGGCGGACTTTGGCAACGAAGGGTCGGCACAAATGCACAATAGCGCGTATAATCCGCTCCGCTGTTGCAACTTGCTTCCCGTTGCAACAACTGTTGTCTGACACGGCCCGCGGTTGCTCTCACACCGCCCGCCCCGCCTGACCGGCCGCTCTCACCGGCCCCCTTCCGGTCGTCACACTCCCCTCCCCTGCGGCAAGCTTCATCTCCGGTCTGCACTGCTGACCCCCGACCGGACCCTGCGGCGAGTGCCGCAACGCCCAGCCCGTGCGGGGCGATCCTGAATTTTTTGCGACGCGCCCCCAGAGGCGCGCAACACCATGAACACCACCCTAGAAAAAGCATTCTCGGTGGGCAAGTACCTTGTCTCACCCCTGACCCGACCCACCGAGTCGGGCCGCTACACCGCCTCGGTCTCGATCCGCAACGGCATGCACGACCGCGTCTTCCGCTTCGTGCCCGAATTCAGCACGCGCGAAAGCGCGCTGCAGTACGCCGAGGCCGAAGGCCGCAGCTGGCTGCAGCAGCGCTGCCTGTCGGCCTGAACCGGCACCGTCCTCACACCCCACCCACAAGGAGCTTCATGGCCAAGGAAGAACTGATCGAGATGCAAGGCAAGGTCGAGGAAGTGCTGCCGGATTCGCGCTTTCGCGTGACGCTGGACAACGGCCACAGCCTGATCGCCTACACCGGCGGCAAGATGCGCAAGCACCACATCCGCATCCTCGCCGGCGACAAGGTCTCACTGGAGCTCTCGCCCTACGACCTGGGCAAGGGCCGCATCACCTTCCGCCACCTGCCCCCGCGCAACGGCGGAGATTCCGCGCCGGCCAAGCGCACTTTTCGTTGACGGGCCACCCGGCCCGCCATTTCCCCTGCGTCGCAAGTTATTCCCTGTCTGTTCCCAGACCCTAACCCAGGGCGCTTTTTTTGAAAGGCTCTCCCATGAGCAGCAAACTCTACGTCGGCAACCTCTCCTATTCGGTGCGTGACGACGATCTCCAGCAACAATTCTCGGCCTTCGGCGACGTGCAGTCGGCCAAGGTCATGATGGACCGTGACACCGGTCGCTCCAAGGGCTTCGGCTTCGTGGAGATGGGCAGCCCCGACCAGGCCGAAGCCGCCATCCGCGGCATGAACGGCCAGAACGTCGGTGGCCGCGACATGGTCGTGAACATCGCCCGTCCGATGGAGCCGCGCACCGGTGGTGGCGGTTTCGGCGGCGGCCGTCGTGAAGGCGGCGGCGGTTACGGCGGCGGCGGTGGCCGTCCCCGTTACTGAAGCCTCACGGCTTCGTCTGAGAAACCGGCCCCTGGGCCGGTTTTTTTATGCCTGCACGGTTAAGATCGGCGCCTCGACTATGGAGTGGCAGACATGATCAGGTTCAGCAACGAACACGTGTGGGTGCGGGTGCAAGGCGAAACAGGCGTGGTGGGCATCACCGTGCACGCGCAGGACACCCTGGGCGACATCGTGTTCGTGGACCTGCCCGCCATGGGCAAGGTGCTGGCCGCCGGCGAGGTGGCCGGCGTGGTGGAATCCGTCAAGGCCGCGGCCGATGTGTACAGCCCCGTCAGCGGCACCGTCACCGAAGTCAACGAGGCGCTGCGCGCCGATCCGGCCCTGGCCAACAGCGAGCCACTGGGCGAGGGCTGGTTCTACAAGCTCGCGCTGTCCCAGCCTGCCGAACTCGAAACCCTGATGGACGAGGCGGCCTACACCCGATTCAGCGCCTGAGCCGGCGCTGACGCACCGGCTGCACGCCGGTGACTGTCTTTTTCCCGTCATCTTGCTGCCTTAAAACCGGGGCAGTGCCGGTTGCACGACCGGCTTCTTCCACCTTCCCCGGTACACCGCATCATGGCCAAAGACTACGCCTCGATGGAGGACAGCAACCGCTCCTCCAACCCCAGCATCCACGACATTTCCAGCCCGAGCCGCCGCACGCTGCTGCAAGGCGGCCTGGGCGCGGCCGTCAGCCAGCTGCTGGCGCCCCTTGCCGGCGCCTCGGCCCTGGCGGGCTGCGCCAGCCTGGGCCGTGGACCGCTGCTGGGCTTCAGGAGCGTGTCGGTCTCCACGGCCGACACCCTCACCGTGCCCGAAGGGTATGTGGCCCAGGTCATCGCGCCCTGGGGCGACCCGGTGGGCCTGTCGGGCGAGAACCACCCGTTCAAGGCAGACGCCAGCAACAGTTCCGCCCAGCAGGAAACCCAGCTGGGCATGCACCATGACGGCATCCACTACTTTGCCCAGAACGGCTCGAAGTCCGGCCTGCTGGTGATGAACCACGAGTACACCGACGAAGGCCTGCTGTTTACCGACGGCATGAAGACCTGGACGCCGGAGAAGGTGCGCAAGGCCCAGGCCGCGCACGGGGTGTCCGTGATCGAGGTCGAGGAGCAGGGGGGCCAGTGGAAGGTGGTGACCCCTTCACCCTGGGCGCGCCGCTTCACGGCCTACACGCCCATGCGCGTGGGCGGCCCGGCCGCCGGCCACGCGCTGATGCAGACCGCCGCCGACCCCTCGGGCCGGCGCGTGCTGGGCACCCTCAACAACTGCGGCAGCGGCATCACGCCCTGGGGCACCTACCTCACCTGCGAAGAGAACTTCATCAACTACTTCAGCGGTGGCGACACGCTCACGCCCCACGAGGCGCGCTGGGGCCTGAAGAAGGGCGGCGCCGGCGGCTACCGCTGGCACGAGCACGACGCGCGCTTCGACGCCACGAAAAACCCCAACGAGCCCAACCGCTTCGGCTGGGTGGTGGAAATCGATCCGCTGAACCCCAGCTCCACGCCCGTCAAGCGCACGGCCCTGGGCCGCGCCGCCCATGAAGGCGCCACGGTGGCGGTGACGCAGGACGGCCGCGCCGTGGTCTACATGGGCGAGGATGCGCGCTTCGAGTACATCTACAAGTTCGTCAGCCGCGACCGCATCCAGCCTGGCGGCGCGCGCGCCAACGCCGAGCTGCTGGACCATGGCACGCTCTACGTCGCGAAGTTCAACGCCGACGGCAGCGGCCAGTGGCTGCCGCTCACGCACGGCCAGGGTCCGCTGACGGCGGACCACGGTTTTGCCGATCAAGGCGAGGTGCTGATCAAGAGCCGCCAGGCCAGCGACCTGCTGGGCGCCACCAAGATGGACCGCCCCGAGTGGATCGACGTGGACCGGAGCGGCTGGGTCTACTGCACGCTGACCAACAACAGCAACCGCGCCGTGGGCCGCAACCCGGGCACGGACGCCGCCAACCCGCGCGCCAACAACAGCATGGGCCACATCATCCGCTGGAAAGAAGACGGGGACTTCCACGCCACCACGCTGAAGTGGAACCACTTCGTGCTGGCCGGCGACCCGGCCAACACGCGCGCCGAGGCCCGCGGCAACGTCCAGGGCGACCAGTTCGCCTGCCCGGACGGCCTGTGGACCGACGCGCGCGGCGTGCTCTGGATCCAGACCGACATGTCGACCTCGGCCATGGGCAAGGGCGACCTGGCCCGCCTGGGCAACAACATGATGCTGGCGGCCGACCCGGCCACGGGCGAGATCCGCCGCTTCCTGACCGGCCCGCGCGGCTGCGAGATCACGGGCGCCACGGCCACGCCCGACGGGCGCACGATGTTCATCAACATCCAGCACCCGGGCGAAAGCCCCTCGGAGCGCAGCGACCCGGCCGAACCGGGCAAGTACTCCACTTGGCCCTCGGGCCAGCCCGGCGCGCGCCCGCGTTCGGCCACCGTGGTCATCCGCAGGCGCGATGGCGGCGTGATTGGGACCTGAATCCCCCCGAGGGGCTACGCCACCGATGCTCATGGCCAGAGGCCGTGGCCCTTCGGGCGGTCCCAACCTGCCTGCGCAGGTTGGGAGCCGCAGCCCTCAGCCCCTGTCTCGCCTGCGGCGGGAGGGGCACGCTGCCAGCTGCCTGGCAAAGCCAGTTCTGCGGGAGCCCGGGTTGGAGATCCCTGAGCCGACCCTAGTCCTATGACGTCCAGTACGCCGGCGCGGGCAGCTCGTTGAAGACCTTGCGCAGCTGCTCGCCCCAGCGTTCGCGCAGCGAGGCGAAGTACGGATCCTTCTGGTCGATCAGGGCACGCCGGTCGACTTGGAAGCTATCTTTTTCATAGCACAAGAGGTCCAGCGGCAGACCGACCGAAAGATTGGACTTCATGGTGGAGTCCATGGAGATCAGACAGCACTTGGCCACCTCGTCCAGGCTCAGCCGGCCGCCGATGACGCGGTCCAGGATGGGCTTGCCGTACTTGGACTCGCCGATCTGGAAATACGGCGTCTCGGGCGTGGCCTCGATGAAGTTGCCTGCCGCGTAGATGTTGAACAGGCGCGGCTCCTCGCCCCGCACCTGGCCACCGAGGATGAGGTTGACGTTGAACTCGATGCCGAACTCCTTGAGCGCGGCGGCGTCGCGCTCGTGCACCTTGCGCACGGCCTCACCCACGATCTTGGCGGCCGAAAACATATTGGGCGCGCTGGCCAGGCTCATCACCCCCTCCGCGCCCATCAGCACCCGCAGGCCGCTGTCAACGACCTGGCTGATCCCCAGGTTGCCCGCCGTCAGCAGCACCATGACGCGCTCGCCCGGCACTTCGTAGACGTGCATCTTGCGGAAGGTGTTGATCTGGTCCACGCCCGCGTTGGTGCGCGAGTCGGACAGGAATACCAGTCCGGCATCGTTGCGGACGGCGACGCAATAGGTCATGGCGCTGTAGTCTCCGGCGTAATCTTTCGGCGCGCACAGGGGCGCGGCAGGCGGCCCTTGCAGGGGCAAGGCATCGGGGACGCTGGCGTCCGGCGGCTGCATGGCTATCTTACTGGTCGGCGCCCTGCACGGCCACGCGCACCGACAGGTGCTCGCCCGCCCCGCCCACATGGATGCCGCGCATGGGGCTGGCATCGGCGTAGTCGCGGCCCACGGCCAGGCGGCAGAGCTCGGGCCCGGCCAGGCGCCGGTGCGTGACGTCCAGGCCCACCCAGGCGCCGGCACCGGCGCGCGCGCGCGGCAGCCAGACCTCGACCCAGGCATGCGAGGCGGCGTGGGCGGCGTCGGTCAGCAGGTAGCCGCTCACGTAGCGCGCCGGGATGCCCTGCACGCGACAGCAGGCCAGGAAGACATGGGCCAGGTCCTGGCACACACCCTGCTCCTGGCGCAGCACCTCGGCCGCGGTGTGGTGCACGTCGGTCACGCCTTGCACATAGGACACGCGCTCGAAGACCGCGTCCACCAGCGGCTGCAGGGGTTCGGGGCCGTCCAGCGTGCCGAGGTCCACGGCACCGAGCACGCGGGCGGCCAGCGCCTCGATGGCCGCGTCGGCCTCGGTCAGGCGCGTGGGCTGGGCAAAGGCCAGCGGCGGCACCTGGCTGTCGTGCGGCAGCAGCACGCCGCGCTCGTCCGCTGTCTCGACCTGGCCCTGGGCCACGACGCGGATCTCGCCGTGCATCTCGGTCAGCGAGGTGACGAAGACCGCATTGCCATAGGCGTCGGTCTGGCTCCAGCGCCGGCCCGGCGCGTCGATGCGCCAGTGCAGCACGCGCTGGCCGCCGTCGGGGCGCGGCCACAGGCGCATGTACTGCAGGCTGTAGCTGGCCGGCACGGCGTAGCGGTAGGTGGTTTCGTGGCGGATGTCGAGCAGCATGGCGTTCTCCGGAGTGTGGGTCAGCCCACGGGCAGCAGGAAATCCTGCGCGATGCGATTGCCCAGGTCGGCGGTGCCGTCGAGGAAGTCGGTCAGCACCGCATGCAGGCCACGCGTGGCGATGTCCTCGATGCGGCCGTAGCGCAGGTGCGAGTACAGGGCACCGGCGCGGCGCAGGGTCTCCTGCGAGCGGCTGTTGGCCACCAGGCCCAGGATCTGGTGCACCTCCTTCATGCAGGCGTGCAGCGAGCGCGGCATGTCCTCGCGCAGGATGAGCAGCTCGGCCACGCGCTGGGGCGTGATCATGTCACGGTAGACCTTGCGGTAGATCTCGAAGGCCGAGACCGAGCGCAGCAGCGCGCTCCACTCGTAGTACTCGCCGTCGGCGCTGGACGGCGGCGCCAGTTCGTCGAACTTCACGTCCAGCAGGCGCGCGGTGTTGTCGGCCCGCTCCAGGAAGGTGCCCAGACGGATGAAGTGGAAGGCCTCGTCCTGCAGCATGGTGCCCACGGTGACGCCGCGCGAGAGGTGCGAACGGAACTTGACCCATTCAAAGTACTTGGTGAGCTCGCTGCCCTGGATGCTGCCCTGGGGCAGGGACTGCACCGAATCGCGCGCCTCCAGCCAGGTGGTGTTGACGGTCTCCCAGACCTCGGAAGTCACGGTGCCGCGCACGGCATGGCAGTTCTCGCGCGCGGCGCGCAGGCAGGCCAGGATGGACGAGGGGTTGTCCAGGTCCACGCTCATGAAGCGCAGCACATGGCCCGCGGTGATGGCGCCGTACTTGGCGCGGTAGGCCTCCTCCAGGCCGTTGATGCCCAGGGCGGCGCCCCAGTAGCCGGCCTGGCTGGCCGGCAGCTGTAGCGACATGCGGTAGCTGACCTCGAGCATGCGGGCCACGTTCTCGGCCCGCTCGGTGTAGCGGGACATCCAGTAGAGGGAATCGGCGGTGCGTGAGAGCATGGCGTTCAGCTTTCGAGGACCCAGGTGTCCTTGGTGCCGCCACCCTGGGACGAGTTGACCACCAGCGAGCCGGCCTTGAGCGCCACACGCGTCAGGCCGCCGGGCGCCATGCGCACCTCGCGCCCCGAGAGCACGAAGGGGCGCAGGTCGATGTGGCGCGGCGCGATGCCCGACTCCACGAAGGTCGGGCAGGCCGACAGCGCCAGCGTGGGCTGGGCGATGTACTTGTCGGGCGCAGCCTGGACGCGAACGCGGAAGTCCGCGACCTCAGCTTTCGTGGACGCGGGGCCGACCAGCATGCCGTAGCCGCCGGCCCCATGCGTTTCCTTCACCACCAGCTGCTCCATGTTGGCGAGCACATAACTCAGTTCATCCGGCTTGCGGCATTGGTAAGTGGGCACGTTGGCGATCAGGGGCTCCTCGGAGAGATAGAAGCGCACCATGTCCGGCACATAGGGGTAGATGGACTTGTCGTCGGCCACGCCGGTGCCGATGGCATTGGCCAGCGTGACGCGCCCGGCGCGGTAGACCGAGAGCAGGCCGGCCACCCCCAGCGCCGAGTCGGCGCGGAAGGCCAGCGGGTCGAGGAAGTCGTCGTCGATGCGGCGGTAGATCACGTCCACGCGGCGCGGGCCCTGGGTGGTGCGCATGAACAGCGTCTCGTCGTGCACGAACAGGTCCTTGCCCTCGACCAGCTCCACGCCCATCTGCTGGGCCAGGAAGGCGTGCTCGAAATAGGCGCTGTTGTAGGCGCCGGGCGTGAGCACCACGACGGTGGGGTCGTCCACGCCGGCGGGCGCGGCCTGGCGCAGGGTGTCGAGCAGCAGGTCGGGGTAGTGGTCGACCGGGCGCACCTTGCAGCGCCCGAAGAGCTCGGGGAACAGGCGCATCATCATGCGCCGGTTCTCCAGCATGTAGGACACGCCCGAGGGCACACGCAGGTTGTCCTCCAGCACGTAATAGGCCGCGTCCTGGTCCGGCAGCGAGGCGCGCACGATGTCGATGCCGGCGATGTGGGCGTAGATGTCGTTGCGCACGCTCACGCCCTGCATCTCCGGGCGGTACTGGGCGTTGCAGAACACCTGCTCGGCCGGGATCAGGCCGGCCTTGACGATGTGCTGGCCGTGGTAGATGTCGTGGACGAAGGCGTTGAGCGCGTTGACGCGCTGGCGCAGCCCGCGTTCGAGCAGGTCCCATTCCGCCGCCGGGATGATGCGCGGCACGATGTCGAAGGGGATCAGCCGCTCCTTGCCGGCGTTCTCGCCATAGACCGCGAAGGTGATGCCCGAGCGGTGGAAGGCCGAATCGGCCTCCGCACGCTTCTGGGCGATGTGCGAGGCCGGCATCAGCGAGAGCCAGTCCTGGTATGGGGCGTAATGCACGCGCGCGCCCCCGTTTGGGGCATGCATTTCATCAAACACGTTCTTCATGGTGCACGGGCCTTTGCTTGCACCATGAGCTCAGCAAGGGCCGTGCCTAGGGCGGTGGGACGGCCGGCTGGGGAGGCCAGCGCTGCAGCGCGAACTGCAGCAGCAGGCGCGGATGGCGCTGCTCCACGGTCACCCGCACCCAGCCCATGAAGGGGTAGCCCGGCACCTCCACCCGCGTGAAGTTCTCCAGCACCCCGCGGCCTTGCGGATCGGGCAAGGGCTGGTTGAGCTGATAGCCATGGGTGTCACCATGCACCAGCAGCACCTGCCCCGGGTAGGACCGGGTCTCCTGCTGCAGCTGCGTGACCAGCTCGCGGTAGCCGGGCCGCGGCCGGCCGGCGCTGGCGGCCTCCAGACCGGGGTTGCCGTGGATCACGATCACCACACCCGCGCGTTGCTGCTGGCGGGCCAGCGCAAAGGCCTGCGCCAGCCAGGCCCGGTTGGCCGCGGTGCGCGCCCGGAACTCGGGCGTCGGACCGCCGCGACCGTGCACACCGTGGTAGTGGTTGTGGCTGCCCGGCACATTGAGGGCGACGAAGAGCAGGCGGCCCCAGGTCCAGCGCTGGTTCTCGCGGTAGGCCGCGTAGGCCGGGTCGCGGCTCTGGCGCTCCAGGCGCAGCGGGCGCTGCCCCAGCGAGGATTCGCCGGCCAGAAAAAGCGCGCGCAGGCGGTCCAGGCGCTCCAGCGGATCATGGCTGCCGTTGCTGCGGCGGTGGCAGTCGGCCCATTCGTTGTCGCCCGGCACATAGACCAGGGGCAGCGGCGCGGCCCGGAACACCCCCCGCACATCCTCGTAGAGCGCATCGCTGCAGGGCTGGCCCCCGCCCTTGATGTCGCCCACGTGCACGGCAAAGGCCGCGCCCTGGCGCGCCATCTCGCCCAGCATGGCGGGCAGCTGCTCGCGCTCCCAGCGGCTGTAGGGCGTGTCGCCGAAGAGCGCGAAGCGCAGGGGCTGGGCTGCCAGCGGCAGGGCCAGCAGACCAACGAGCAGGATGGTGAGGCAATGCAGCATGCGGGCCTGCGTGCAGGCTGCAGCGCCCCTCAGTGGGCGCCGCGCCAGCGGTGGTTGATCTGGCGCGTGACCCCGGCCTGCAGGCGCCGGCCCAGGGCCATGGCGGCCTCCAGCAGCAGCATCATGGTCAGGGCCACCAGCCCGCCGGAAACCAGCGCCTCCTGGGTCAGCGGCGCCGTGGCCGTGTACTGGATCAGGGTCTGCTCGCGCAGATCGGCATCGGCGCGCCACAGCAGGTGCCACAGGCGACCGGGCAGGTGGGTCTGCAGGGCCTTGTGCTCGCCTTCGAGCCTGAGCTTGCGCTGGTAGATGCGCTCGATGGCGTCACCCTCGGCCTGGAAGGGCGCGACCTTGCTGTCGCGGTGCAGCTGGATCAGCGCCTCGACATTGCCGCCCGTGTGCTGGTTGGCGATGATGAGAAAAGGCTGGAAATTGAGCGTGACCTCGCGCAGGCTGGCGTCCACCCGCTTGGCGTATTGGTCACCCAGGCCGGGCAGCTGCATGCCCAGCAGCATGAAGACACAGGCAACGGCGATCAGGAGATAGCGCAGCAGAAACGACATGGACGATGACTCCCCAGGGCCCGTCCACGCGGTGCAGTTGCGGCGGACAGGAAAGCAGCGAACATAACCCGAAACATCCACCCCCTCGGGACGGTGGATACATTCGCTTGCAGTTTCCTGCGCCGGCCGCAGGCTGGCAAGACCGCGCAGCGGTGCGCAGGCTCAGCCGGCCTGCGCGCCGCCGGCCTCGGCCACCGTGGCCGCGATGCGGCGCAGCGCCTCCTCGTAGGCCTCGGGCGGCTGGCCGCCGGAGATCAGGTAGCGCTGGTTGACCACCACCGCCGGCACGGCCGTGATGCCGGCCTGCTGCCACTGCATCTCGTTCTCGCGCACGGTCAGCGCGTAGTCCTCGCTGCCCAGGATCTGCTGCGCGCGCACCACGTCCAGCCCCACGGTCTCGCAGGCCCGCAGCAGCACCGCGGGATCGGACACGTTCTCGGCCCGGCCATGGTAGGCCGCGAGCAGCTCGCGCTTGAGCGCGTACTGCTTGTCCGGCCCCTGCTCGCCGGCCCAGTGCAGCAGGCGATGCGCGTCGAAAGTGTTCCAGATGCGGCCCCGCCCCTCGGGCTTGAAGGCAAAGCCCACGGCCGCACCGCGCGCCCGGATGGTCTCGCGGATCTGGGCCTGCTGCTCGGGCGTGGAGCCGTACTTCTGCGTCAGGTGCTCGCTCACGTCCTGCCCCTCGGGGCCCATGGCCGGGTTGAGCTCGAAGGGCTGGAAGACGATGTGGGCATCGACCTCGCCCAGCAGCCGGTCCAGCGCCTGGTCCAGCCCGGCCAGGCCGACGGCGCACCAGGGGCAGGCCACGTCGGAGACGAAATCGATTTGGAGGGTGGTGCTCATGCAAGGGCCTTTTCAGATTCGGACGGTTGAAGATAGCGTGCCACGAAAGCCCCCATCGCCCCCGCAGGCAGCGGCAGCCAGACGGTATGGCCGTCACCGGCGGCCACGGCCAGGGGCTGTCCCTCGCGGTCTTCCATGCGCGTGATCTCGTGGTCCGCATTGCCGGCCGGCTGGATCAGCTCCAGCCGATCGCCGACGGAGAACTTGTTCTTCACCCGCACCTCGGCCAGGCCACGCGCCGCGTCGAAGCCCACCACATCGCCCACATACTGGCTGCGACCCGATTCCGAGTAGCCCCGCAGGTAGTTCTGCATGGCCTCGGGCGTGTGGCGCTGGTAGAAGCCCGAGGTGTAGCCGCGGTTGGCCAGGCCTTCGAGCTGGCCCAGCAGGGCCGGGTCCAGGCCACGGCCGGCCACCGCGTCATCGATGGCCCGGCGGTAGCTCTGCACCGTGCGCGCCACGTAGTAGGGGCTCTTGGTGCGGCCCTCGATCTTGAGGGAATCGACGCCGATCTCGACCAGGCGCCCGATGTGCTCGATGGCGCGCAGGTCCTTGGAGTTCATCACGTAGGTGCCGTGCTCGTCTTCCTCGATGGGCATGAACTCGCCCGGACGCCGGCTTTCCTCCAGCAGGTAGGCGATGGTGTCGCGCGCCTCCTGCGGCAGGGTCTCGCCCTGGCCGCAGGCGTGGCCGGCGGCGCGCGGCGGCGTGAGCACATCGCCGCTGGCATCGAGCCGGGTCGTGTGGGTCTTGTAGTCCCAGCGGCAGGCATTGGTGCAGGTGCCCTGGTTGGCATCGCGGTGGTTGAAATAACCCGAGAGCAGGCAGCGACCCGAGTAGGCGATGCACAGCGCCCCGTGCACGAAGACCTCGAGTTCCGCGTCCGGGCAGTCCTGGCGGATCTCGGCCACCTGATCCAGCGAGAGCTCGCGCGAGAGGATGATGCGCCTGACGCCGACCCGGTTCCAGAACTTCACGGCCGCCGAGTTGACCGTGTTGGCCTGGACCGAGAGGTGGATCTCCATCTCGGGCCAGTGCTCGCGCACCAGCATGATCAGGCCCGGGTCGGACATGATCATCGCATCGGGCTTGAGCGCGATCACCGGCGCCATGTTGTTCACATAGCTGCGGACCTTGTTGCCCTGGGGAAAGATGTTGGAGACCAGGAAGAACCTGCGGCCCAGCGCGTGCGCGCGGGCTATGCCGCGCTCGAGCACCTCCAGGCTGCCGAACTCGTTGTTGCGCACGCGCAGGGAGTAGCGCGGCTGGCCGGCATAGACGGCATCGGCGCCGAAGGCCAGGGCCGTCTCCAGCATGGCCAGCGAGCCGGCCGGCGCCAGCAGCTCGGGCGCCCGGCGGCTCATCGCTGCTCCGCGAGCTGCGCCAGGCCGGCAATGGCCAGGGCATAGCCGTTGACGCCGAAACCGGCCATCACGGCCCGGGCCACGGGCGCAAGATAGGAATGGTGGCGGAATTCCTCGCGCGCGTGCACATTGCTGATGTGCAGCTCGATCAGCGTCACGCCGGCGCCCTTGATGGCGTCGTGCAGCGCGATGCTGGTGTGGGTGTAGGCCCCGGCATTGAGGATCACGCCGGCCAGCGTGCCGGCGGCCTGGGCCCGGCCGGCCTCATGGATCCAGTCCACCAGCTCGCCCTCGTGGTTGCTCTGGCGGAAATCGAGCTTCAGGTTGTGGACCGCCGCAGTGCGCTCGCACAGGGCCTGCACATCGGCCAGGGTCTGGGACCCATAGACCTGCGGCTCGCGCGTGCCGAGCAGGTTGAGGTTGGGTCCGTTGAGGACGAGGACGGTTTTCATGGAAATTTTTCCCGGTCTTGGATCGCAGGATTGTGCCACTGGGCTACCATTCGCCGACAAGAATCACGAGGAGAAACACCATGGCCACCCCCAAGCTCCACGAACTCGGCGCCGCCCAGGCCGTCGCCCTGCTGCAGCGGCGCGAGCTCAAGGCCGAGGACCTGGTGCGCGCCTGCCTGGAGCGCGTGGCCGCGCGCAACGACGACATCCATGCCTTCACCCAGGTGGATGCCGTCTCGGCCCTGGCCCAGGCGCGGGCGCTGGACGCCGGCCCGGTGCGCGGCCTGCTGCACGGCCTGCCCCTGGGCGTGAAGGATCTGTTCGACACCACCGACCTGCCCACGGCCTATGGCTCGGCCGTCTATGCCCACCACCGCCCCGCAGCCGACGCCGCCAGCGTCACCCTGTGCCGCGAGGCCGGCGCCGTGGTGCTGGGCAAGACCGTCACCACCGAGTTCGCCTATTTCACGCCCGGCCCCACGGTCAACCCGCACAACGCCCTGCACACGCCCGGCGGCTCGTCCAGCGGCTCGGCCGCGGCCGTGGCCGACCACATGGTGCCGCTGGCCCTAGGCACGCAGACCGCCGGCTCCATCATCCGCCCGGCCGCCTATTGCGGCGTGGTGGGCTACAAGCCCAGCCTGGGCCGCGTGGTGCATGCGGGCGTCAAGAGCCTGTCGCCCACGCTGGACGTGATCGGCGGCTTCGGCCGCAGCGTGGAAGACGCCGCCCTGCTGGGTGCCGTGCTCACCGGCGACCTGCGCCTGCTGGACACCCCCATGCACGGCACGCTGCGCATCGGCCTCTTCCCCTCCCCCTCCTGGCCCGAGGCCGATGCCGACACGCAGAAGACCTGGACACAGGCCACCCAGGCGCTGGCCAGAAACAGCGACCACTGCCAGGACCTGGCACTGGCGCAGGACTTCGGTGAGCTGATCCAGCTGCAGAAGGACGTGATGAGCTACGAGATGGCGCGCTCGCTGAGCTTCGAGCGCCTGCGCCACCGCGAGGCGCTGAGCCCGGCCCTGCAGGCGCTGCTGGACACGGGCATGGCCATCAGCGGCGCACAGCATGCCGCCCACCTGCAGCGCACGGCCGACTGGCGCCTGCGCATCGACGCGCTCTTCGAGCGCCACGACGTGCTGCTCACCCCCAGCACCACGGGCGCCGCCCCCGAAGGCCTGGCCGCCACGGGCGACCCGCTGTTCTGCCGCAGCTGGTCCCTGCTGGGCCTGCCGGCCGTGCACCTGCCCCTGCTGCGCAACGCCAAGGGCCTGCCCGTGGGCCTGCAGCTCGTGGGCCGCATGAGCGAAGACCACAAGCTGCTGGCCGCGGCCCGGCACATCCACGACAAGCTGCGTTTCTGATGGGCACCGACGCGCTCCCCCTGGCCCTGCAGGCCCTGCTGAGCCGCCACTCGCTCGGCCCGCGCTGGATGGTCGCGCCAGGACCCAGCGCCGACGAGCTCCAGCTCGCCGTGCAGGCGGCCCTGCGCGCGCCCAACCACGGCCGCCTGCAGCCCTGGCGCCTGGTCACGATCAGCAGCACGCAACGCCCGGCCCTGGCCACACTGTTCGAACAGTTCGCGCGCGAGGACGGCAAGAACGAGGAAGAAGTGGCCGCCGAACGTGAACGCGCCTTCAACGGCCCGGTGCTCGTGGCCTGGGTGGTACGCATCGCCGCCGTGGACAAGGTGCCGCCGCACGAGCAGTGGATCTGCGTGGGCGCGGCCATGGGCAACTTCATGAACGCCGTGCACGCCCTGGGCTACGGCGCCAAGATCCTCAGCGGCCGCAAATGCCAGCATCCGGCCCTGGCGCAGGCCTTCTGCGAGGACGGCGAGCAGCTGGTGGGCTTCACCTGCATCGGCACGCCCACGCGCGCGCTGGAGCCGCGCGAAGCGGACGATACGGGCCCGCGCCTCTCAGACTGGGCGGGGACGGTGTAGCAGGCGCCAGACCTGCCAGGCACAAAAGGCGGCCAGCAGCCCACAGAGCGCACAGGCCCAGAACACTGCGGGCAGGCCCAGCCGGCTGCTGATCACGCCGCCCACCAGACCGCCCAGCACCCCGGGCACGCCATAGGCCAGCGTGACGTAGAGCGCCTGGCCGCGCCCGCGCAGCCGTCCCGGGAAGTGATGTGAGAGCAGCGCGGTGGCCGTGGCGTGATGCGCGGCGAAGGTGAAGGCGTGCAGGGCCTGCGCCAGCAGCAGCACGGGCCACCAGGCCGCCCATTCGGCCGTCATCGCCATGCGCAGCGCCGTGAGCAGCGCGCAGAGGACCAGCCAGCCGGTCAGCGGGAGACGCGGCAGCCAACGACCCTGGGTGTAGAACCAGGCGATCTCCACGATCACCGAGAGCCCCCACATCAGGCCGATCACATCCTTGCCATAGCCCAGGGCATCGAGGTGCAGCGAGAAATAGATGTAGAGCCCCATGTGCGCGAGCACGTGGAAGAAGGCGGAGGCCAGGAACCACTGCACCGGGCGCTGGCGCAGCACGGGCCCGAGCGTGGGCCGGGGCTCGTGGGCCGCGTGTTCTTCCTTGAGATCGGGCAGGCACCAGGCGCTGGCCGTGACCAGGGCCAGCGAGCCCACGGTCCAGGCCGGGAAGTGGCCCAGGCCCCAGACCTCGAACCAGGCGCCGGCCGAGAAGACCGTGACGAGAAAGCCCAGGGAACCCCAGAGTCGCACGCGGCCGTAGCGTTTGGCATCGAAGGCGCCCCCCGCGCTCACCAGGTGCGCCAGCGCGGCCTCGCTCATGGGCATCATGGCGCTGGTGTGCAGGAAGACCAGGAACATCACCAGCGCCAGCCAGGCCGTGCCGCCGG
>JAYNNS010000002.1:27666-30366 GCA_038112835.1 Curvibacter sp.
TCCACCCACAGGCCCAGCGAGATCAGCAGCGCGGTGGTGGCCGCATAGCGCAGCAGCTTGATGCGCTCCCCCGTGTGGTCACTGAGCCAGCCCCAGGCCAGCGGACCGACCAGGCGGGTGGCCGGCGGCACGATCATCAGCAGGCTCAGGGTCATCAGGCTGTAGCCCAGATCCTTGAGCCAGAGCGGCAGATAGGGATTGAAGAAGCCGATGTGCGCGAAGTAGCTGGCCGACAGGGCCGAGAAAGGCAGCAGCTGCCGACGCGCCACCGACATGGCAGGACCTACTTCTTCTCGCTCCAGAGCACGCCGCCCGTGGCCCAGTCGGACTTCTTGATATCCGTGATGATCACGTCCACGGCCTCGGGCGAACTGCCCAGGGTCTGGACCGTGGCCTCGGTGATGGCCGTGACGAATTCACGCTTCTGCTCGGGCGTGCGGCCTTCGAACATCTCGACGCGGATGGTGGGCATGGTAGGACTCCTCTTCAGTTGCGGTAGGACGGATCGATTCGGTCGAGCCGGCGCAAGAGTGCCGGCCATTCGGCGTCGCCGTCGCGCTCATCTCCGTCACCGATCCACTGGGTGTAGGTGCGGGCCGCGACCTCGTCGCTGGCGACCAGGACCTGGCCGCCTACCGCCGATACAGCGGCCATGGCACGCAGTTGCGCGCGCGCGGCGCGCTCCAGATGGTGCATGAGCATATAGGCCTCGGCCACGGTGCGCCCGACCGTCAGCGTGCCGTGATTCTCGAGGATGAGGCCGTCGAGTTCACCGAGATTGGCCACGAGGCGCCGGCCCTCTGCCTCTCCCAGGGCCAGCCCTTCGTAGGCGTGGCGGCCGATGCGGCGGAACAGGCGCATGGCGTGCTGCGTGGTCGGCTGCAGGCCACCGGGCACCATGGCCAGGGCCAGGCCCCATTCGGTGTGCAGGTGCAGCACGCAGCGCGCGCTGGCACGGGCCGCGTGGAGGGTGCCGTGGATGGCAAAGCCCGTGGGGTTGACCGCGTGCGGCGAGTCGTCGAGCTTGCGGCCTTGCGTGTCCACCTTGACCAGGTTGGACGCCGTGACCTCGCTGAACAGCAGGCCGTAGGGGTTGATGAGGTAGGCCCCCTCCTCGCCCGGCACGGCCGCGGAGATGTGGGTGTAGATGGTGTCGTCCCAGCCGTTGAGCGCGGCTAGGCGGTAGGCCGCGGCCAGATCGATGCGCGTGGCGCGCTCGGCCTCGCTCATCGGCATGTCAGCGCCGCCCGGCCGCCCGAAGGCGCTGACGCGCCCCCTTGGGGCTGACGCCTGCGGCTCCTTGCCTGCCTGCGCAGGCAAGGACAGGCGGAAGAGGCGCCGTGTCTTGCGGCGACAAGTCCAGAGAGCGACACGCAGTGCGCGAACGTGGGGGCCTGATTGCCATGTTCAGACGCTGCCGGGAATGGGCGGCACGGGCAGCTGCACATCACCGCACTGGGCGCGATGCCGCAGCGCATGGTCCATGAGCACCAGGGCCAGCAGGGCCTCGGCGATCGGCGTGGCACGGATGCCCACGCAGGGGTCGTGACGGCCCTTGGTGATGAGCTCGGTGGCCTGGCCGTCAGTGGTGATGGACTCGCGCGGGATCAGGATGGAGCTCGTGGGCTTGATGGCGATGGACACCTCGATGTCCTGGCCCGTGCTGATGCCGCCCAGCACACCGCCGGCCTTGTTGCCCACAAAGCCGTTCGGCGTGAGGCTGTCGCCGTGGGTACTGCCCTTGTCGGCCACGGCGGCGAAGCCGGCGCCGATCTCCACGCCCTTCACGGCATTGAGACCCATCATCGCGTAGGCAATGTCGGCATCGAGCTTGTCGTAGAGCGGCTCACCCAGGCCCACGGGCACCTTCGTGGCCGTCACGCGCAGGCGCGCGCCACAGGAATCGCCGGACTTACGCAGCGCTTCCATGTAGTTCTCCAGAGCCGACACATCGGCGACCGGGGCGAAGAAGGGGTTGTTCGGCACGTGCACCCAGGACTCGAAGGGGATCATGACCTCGCCGATCTGCGTCATGCAGCCGCGGAATTCGGTGCCGTATTTTTCCTTCAGCCACTTCTTGGCCACCGCGCCCGCCGCCACCGTGGGCGCGGTCAGGCGGGCCGAGGAACGGCCGCCGCCGCGCGGGTCGCGGATGCCGTACTTGCGCCAGTAGGTGTAATCCGCGTGGCCGGGGCGGAAGGTCTGCAGGATCTGGCCATAGTCCTTGCTGCGCTGGTCGGTGTTGCGGATCAGCAGCGCGATGGGCGTGCCCGTGGTCCGGCCCTCGTAGACGCCGGAAAGGATTTCCACCGCATCGGGCTCGTTGCGCTGGGTCACGAATTTGGAGGTGCCGGGGCGGCGGCGGTCGAGCTCGGCCTGGATGTCGGCCTCGGACAGCGCCATGCCGGGCGGGCAGCCGTCGATCACGCAACCGATGGCCGGGCCGTGGGATTCACCGAAGTTGGTGACCGTGAAGAGGTGTCCGAAGGTGTTGCCGCTCATGCCCTGGATTATCTCCCAGGACCTCTGGACGACTCACCACATGCAGACCGGTGTGAGGCACGACGGGGTGTTCATCAAGCAGAAGTAGAACCGGCTCTGATCTACCCGGGGGCACAGGAGACGATCCACGCGAGTAAGGGGTGAACTGGTCGTAAGCGCCCTGCCCGCGTGGCTTTGCCGGGTCTCGCCCCGACGAGC
>JAYNNS010000003.1:0-6750 GCA_038112835.1 Curvibacter sp.
CGGCGCCCGCACCGAAATCCTCAACCGCCTGCGCCGTGCCGAAGGCCAGCTGCGAGGCATCCAGCGCATGGTGGAGGAGGGCGAGGACTGCCTCAAGATCGGCCAGCAGTTCGCCGCCGTGCGCAAGGCGCTGGACAGCACCTACCTGCGCATGACCGTCTGCTTCATGGAGCAGGAGCTGGAACAGAAGCTCGCGCCCGACGACGCCCAGAAAGCCGGCCTGGCCACCATGCTCAAGGACATGGAGACCCTGCTGGCGCGCATGGGCTGAGTCCTCAGCCCGCGCTGAGTGCGCGCAGGTTTTCTGCCGCCCGCTCCTTGTTCCAGTCCTGGACCGTGGCCACGGCCTCCAGTGCCTGCACATAGTCCGGGGGCAGGCCATGTTCGCGCGCGCCGGCCACGACCAGGGTCTGGTACCAGTCGTAGGGCTTGGTGCCGTAGTCGATGTTGGTGCCCTGGTAGCTCAGGGCTTGGACGGAGCCGCTGGCGGTCTGCACGTCCAGTTCCACCTGCTTGTAGCCCCAGCCCAGGCCTTCGGCCGTGTCGAGCGCGGGTTTGTCGCTGAGGGCAATCTCGAACAGCACGCCGTACACCGTGCTGCCTGCCGCAGTCACGATGTCGCACTTGCCTGAGCCGTCCTTGCTGACCTTGTGCCAGCGCAAGGCATGGTCGTGCAACGTCCCGACGCCCACCGTGTGGGCCGAGGGCGTGCGGCCGAGCAGGCGGCGCGTGAGCATGTTGGAGCCATAGGCGAAATAGAGAAAGGTGTCGGTGCGCATCGTCATGGGGTGGGTTCAGGAAGCGGCGGCGATCACGCCGCCGCCCAGGCAGACCTCGCCGTCGTAGAGCACGGCGGACTGGCCGGGGGTCACGGCCCACTGGGCTTCGGGAAACTGCAGGTCGAAGCAGGTCTCGCTGATGCCACCGAGCGTGCAGGCCGCATCGGCCTGGCGGTAGCGGGACTTGGCGGCGATCTGGCCGGGCGCGGGCGGCTCGCCGGCCACCCAGCTCGCGTCCAGCGCGTGCAGGGCGTGGCTCTGCAGCAGGGGATGGTCATGGCCCTGCACCACCCACAGCGTGTTCTTTTCCATGTCTTTGCGCGCGACGAACCAGGGCGCGTGCTCGCCGCCGCCTTTCTGCGCCCCCTTGGCCTTGAGGCCACCGATGCCCAGGCCCTGGCGCTGGCCCAGGGTGTAGAAGCTCAGGCCCACGTGCTGACCGATCACCCGGCCATGCGCCTTGTCGCCGGCCGGTGGCGTGGCGTCGCGGATGGGCCCGGGCTCCTTCTGGATGTAGCGGTTGAGGAACTCGCGGAAGGGGCGCTCGCCGATGAAGCAGATGCCCGTGCTGTCCTTCTTCTTGGCATTGGGCAGGCCGATCTCGGTGGCGATGCGGCGCACCTCGGTCTTGTGCAGCTCGCCCACGGGAAACAGCGTCTTGCTGAGCTGGGCCTGGTTCAGTCGGTGCAGGAAATAGCTCTGGTCCTTGCCCGGGTCCAGGCCCTTGAGCAGCTCGTGCTTGCCCGTGGCCTCATTGAGCCGGACTCTTGCGTAATGCCCGGTGGCGATCTTCTCCGCGCCCAGGCGCATGGCGTGGTCGAGGAAGGCCTTGAACTTGATCTCGGCGTTGCACAGGATGTCGGGGTTGGGCGTGCGGCCGGCCTGGTATTCGCGCAGGAACTCGGCGAAGACGCGGTCCTTGTACTCGGCGGCGAAGTTGACGTGTTCGATCTCGATGCCGATCACGTCGGCCACGGCGGCGGCGTCCACGAAGTCGATGTTGGAGGAGCAGTACTCGCTGTCGTCGTCATCTTCCCAGTTCTTCATGAAGATGCCGATCACCTCGTAGCCCTGCTGTTTGAGCAGGTGCGCGCTGACCGCGGAGTCCACGCCCCCGCTCAAACCCACCACGACCCGCTGTTTGCCTGACTTGCCCATAGGTGTGCGATTATCCCAGCCGCAGAACATCGGGGTGGAAGGCCGGTTATTGATGGAACTCAGACAGATCCGCTATTTCGTGCGCGTGGTCGAGCTCGGCAGCATGAGCCGCGCCGCGCTGGAGCTGGACATGGTGCAGTCGGCGCTGAGCCAGCAGATCAGCCGGCTGGAGAGCGAGCTGTCCACCCGTCTGCTGCAGCGCACCAGCAAGGGCGTGACGCCCACCGAGGCCGGTCTGGCCTTCTTCCGCGAAGCCCAGCTCACGCTGCGTCATGCCGAGCAGGCCGCGCGCGCGGCGCAGCAGGCGCGGCTCTCGGGCTCGGTCAGTGTCGGCCTGGCGCCCACCACGGCGGCCGTGCTGGGCCTGCCCCTGCTGCGCGCCATGCGCGCGCGCTACCCAGATGTGCGCCTGCACCTGGTCGAAAGCATGTCCGGCCATGTGAGCACCATGCTCAACGCCCGCCAGCTCGACCTGGCCGTGCTCTTCAACACCGACCCGGCGCGGCGCTGGAGCGTGATGCCCCTGCTGGAGGAGCGGCTCTACTACATCCGCACGCGGCGCGGCCTGCCGGAAGCGCCGCCGGCGCGCGTGCGCGCCACCGCGCTCAAGGGCGTGCCCCTGATCATGCCCACGGGCGGGCACGGCCTGCGCAGCGCGCTGGACGCCGTGTTCAGCCGCGCGCGCATCCAGCCCACCGTGGTGGCCGAAATCGACTCCCTGACCATGCTCATGGATGCGGTGGAGGCTGGCCTGGGCGGTTCGCTGCAGCCCTGGTCGGCCGTGAGCCGCTACAGCGATGCGGCCGAGCGCTTCGCCCTGTCGGAGCTGGCCGATCCCCTGGCGCGCCGCCGCAATGTGCTGTGCAGCCTGTCGGACGACGAGCTCTCGCCGGCCGCGCTGGCCACGCGCGTGGTGCTGGCCGATTGCGCGCGCGAACTGGTGCGCACGGGCCGCTGGATCGGCGCGACGCTGATCGACGCCTGAACGTCGGTGCGGAGCAGGCTCCCCGGCCTAGAGCAGATTCACACCCTTCCACTGCCCGCTGTTCACGAGCTGCTTGACGGTCTCGCGCAGCTCGCCGCGCACGGCCGCCGCCGCGGGCGAGAGGCGCTCGGCATCCACCGAGTAGAGGAAGTTCGGGCGCTTCATGCTGGCGTCGGAAAAGGCCAGGGTGCGCCAGCCCTCGCGCAGGCGGCCTTCGAGCAGGGCCGCCGACATGGGCTTGATGGTGGCGCCCATGCCGTCGCGCACGCAGGTCATGAGCAGGGACAGCGAATCGATCTCGGCCACCACGTGCAGGGCCAGGTTGCGCTGTTCGAACTCGGCCGCGATGCGCCGGCGCAGGCCGTGGATGCCCGTGGGCAGGATCAGCGGCAGGCCTGCCGTGTCCTCGCAGCTGAGCTTGACGCGCCTGGGTGCCACCAGGTCGCTGTCCTCGGGCAGCATGACGAACAGCTCCTCCTCCACCAGCGGCTCGGCCGGCAGGTCGGGCACGGCGTCGCGGCTGAAGAGGATGGCCAGGTCCAGCTGGCCCATGCGCATCATCTGCGCCAGATGGCCGCTCATACCCTCGACCACGTTGAGCACGATGCCCGGGTATTTCTCGCGGATGCGGCGCATGAAGGGCACGCCCACGGCGCAGACCGTGGTGGCGGCCAGGCCCACCGAGACCATGCCGTGCACGGTGCCCGGCTCCTGGCGCGCGATCGACAGGGCCTGGTCCAGCTGGCGCAGCATGAAACGTGCATGGTGGTGCAGGGCCGCGCCGTTTTCCGTCGGCGTCACGCCCTTGGCGGTGCGGATCAGCAGCGGCTTGCCCACCTCGGCCTCGAGCTTGGCGATGTGCTGGCTCAGCGCGGGCTGGGCAATGAAAAGCTGGCGCGAGGCCTTGGCCAGGCTGCCGCTTTCGACGATCTGCACGAAGTATTTCAGTTGACGCAGGTCCATGCGTGCATCCTATAAGTTTTTCAGGATGCCCCCCTATAAGAAATAGCGATACCCCATCTCGGAAAACTGTATTTTCCAGAAACGCAGCCGCTTCCTATGATCCCGCTCGCATTCCAGTCCATAGCCACAACCACAGGAGACACACCATGGAATCGAAGCAGCATCCCCGGGGCGGTCGTCGCGCCCTGCTCCAGGCCGGCGCGGCCGTCGCCGGTACGGCCGCGCTGGGCTGGCCCGCGCTGGCACTGGCCCAGGCCAACAACCCTATCCGCATCGGCCACCTCACGCCGCTGACCGGCTTCCTGGGCGCGCTGGGCGACTACGCCGTGCAGGGCATCAAGATGGCGGCCGAGGAGATCAACGCCGGCGGTGGCCTGCTGGGCCGCCCCATCGAGCTGATCAGCGAAGACTCGGTGAACCCGCAGACCGCGTCGAGCAAGGCGCAGCGCATGATCGAGCAGAACAAGGTACAGGTCCTGATGGGCGAGATCAACTCGGCCTCGGCGCTGACCATCTCGCAGGTCGCCGCGCGCAACAAGACCCTGTTCATGAGCATCGGCGCGCGTTCCGATGCGCTGCGCGGCAAGGACTGCAACCGCTACACCTTCCACGTCGACATCCCGGTGACCGTGATGGTCAATGCCGCCGGGGAGGCGCTGGTGCGCCAGGGCCTGGTCAAGGGCAAGAAGATCTACGCCCTGACCTCGGACTACCTCTTCGGCCACGACCTCTCGCGCGCCGCCAAGAACTTCTTCACCCGCAACGGCGGCACCGTGATCGGCGACGAGCTCGTGCCCACCGACCTGACCGACTTCAGCCCGCAGCTGCTCAAGATCCGCCAGGCGCGGCCCGACCTCGTGGCCACCAACCTCGGCGGCAACCAGGTAACCAACTTCGTCAAGCAGTACGCCGAGTTCGGTCTGCAGTTCCCGGTGGCCGGCTTCAACCTGAACACGGCCGACGCCTGGGCCGCGGGCGAGGGCAACCTCGGCGGCATCTGGCCCACCGTCTGGCACCACGAGCTCAAGACCCCGGGCTCGCAGGCCTTCGTCGAGAAGTTCACCAGGAAGTACGGCCGCATCCCCGAGAACCACGCCTGGATCGAGTACGTCTCGCTGATGATGCTGGCCCAGGCCATCCGCGAGACCAAGTCGGTCGACACCGACAAGCTCATCGCCTATTTCGAGTCCGAGGCGCAGTTCGACATCCTGAAGGCGCGCAAGGCCTACTTCCGCAGCTGGGACCACCAGCTCATGCAGGAGGCCTATCCCTTCACGGTCAAGCCCAAGGGCCAGGCCAAGCACAAGCAGGACTTCCTGCTCTTCGGCGAGGCGGTGCCCGCGCCCAACGAGCCGCTGGAAAAGCTCGCGCCCCCGAAGTCCGAGAGCCTGTGCAAGATGTAAGACCCGCCTGAACAGGCCACGGGCCGGCCGGCATCGTCGGGTGCCGGCCGGCTCCTTCCCCTCCCCGGATCCTCATGGAAATCGTTTATTTGCTCGAGCAGGTCGTCAACGGCCTGGTGCTCGGCGGCTACTACCTGCTGCTGGCCCTGGGCCTGTCGCTGATCTTCAGCGTCGGCGGCATCGTCAACCTGGCCCACGGCGCCTTCTACGCCCTGGGGGCCTATCTCTCCCTGGAAATCATCCAGCTCACCGGCTTCGGCGCCAGCCTGTTCATCACGCCCGCGCTCGTGGGCCTGCTGGGCATCCTGTTCGAGCGCTTCCTGCTGCGTCGCTTCTACGCCGCCGACCCCATCCTCAGCCTGCTGGTCACCTTCGGCCTGGCCATGGTGGCCGAGCAGGCCTTGCGCATGATCTGGGGCTCGGCCCCGCTGTCCTCGACCATGCCGCCCGAGTTCAAGGGCAATGTGATGCTGGGTGAGTTCATGCTCTCCAAGTACCGTCTCTTCATCCTGGGCGTGGTCATCGTCGTCATGAGCGGCATCTGGCTGCTGCTGCACAAGACCTCCTTCGGCCGCGTGGTGCGCGCCGGCGTGCAGAAGCCCGACATGGTGGCGGTGCTGGGCATCCGGCTGCAGCCCTACATGACGGCCATCGTCATGCTGGGCGTGGCCACGGCGGCGCTGGGCGGTGTGCTCTTCGGGCCCATCGCCATCGTGCACCCGGCCATGGGCACCGAGATCATGACCGTGGCCTTCGTGGTGGTGGTGATCGGCGGCCTGGGCAGCTTCTGGGGCGTGGTGCTGGCGGCCGTGCTGGTGGGCGTGGTGCGCGGCGTCACCACCCATTTCCTGCCCGCGGCCAGCGAGGCCTCCATGTACATCCTGATGTTCCTGGTGCTGATGTTCCGGCCGCGCGGTCTGCTGGGTGAGCGCATCGAGCGCTTCGAATGAGAAGAACCCGAAGAAGACAAGAATGACTGCTCTGCTGAATTCCAAGGTCCGGCCCCTGTGGGTCGGCGCCGCAGCCCTGGTGCTGCTGCCCTTCGTCTTCCAGGCCATCGGCCTGACACTGGACGCCGCCACCGTGGTGGTCATCCTGGCCCTGGCCGCCATGGGGCTGAACCTGCTCGTGGGCTACACGGGTCTGGTGTCTTTCGGGCATGCCGCCTGGTTCGGCATCGGCGGCTATGCCGCGGGCCTGGCCCAGCTGCACTGGTTCAAGAACCAGATGCTGCTGCCCATGCTCTTTTCCATCCTGTTCACGGCCACGCTCGCGCTGCTCGTGGGCTTCCTGATCCTGCGTCGCCGCGGCGTGTACTTCTCGCTGCTCACGCTGGCCCTGTGCGCGCTGACCTTCGCCATCGCCTTCCGCTGGACCGCGCTGACCGGCGGCGAGGGGGGCCTGGGCGGCATCGAGCGCGGCAGCTGGGGGCCGGTCGACCTCAACGGGCACTGGACCTACT
>JAYNNS010000003.1:6760-24696 GCA_038112835.1 Curvibacter sp.
ACCTACTACATCTTCACGGCCCTGATCGGCTTTGCGGTGCTGGCTGCGCTCTGGCGCGTGGTGCGCTCGCCCTTCGGTCACGTGCTCGTGGCGATCCGCGAGAACCAGCTGCGTGCCAACTTCCAGGGCTACAACATCGACCGCTACAAGCTGCTGGCCTTCGTGCTCTCGGCCACGGTCACCGGCCTGGCCGGCGCGCTCATGGTCTTCCTGCACCGCCTGGCCGCCGCCGAGTCCACCGCCGTGGCCTTCTCGGGCGAGCTGCTGGCCATGGTGGTGATCGGCGGCATGCACAGCTTTCTGGGCCCGGCCCTGGGCGCGCTGTTCTTCCTGCTGTTTCGCGAGCTGTTCTCGATCTGGACCAACAACTGGCTGCTCTGGTTCGGCCTGATCTTCGTCGGCTTCATCATCTTCTCGCCCTCGGGCCTGACCGGCATCTGGGCCCAGATCCAGCGTCGCCTGCGTCCGCCGCCCGAGGACGGCGCGGCCATGAGCAAGCGCAAGATCTACGAAGGCCTGCCCCTGCCCGAGTTCCTGCGCCCGCGGCGCGTCGCGGGCACGGTGCTGGAGGCGCAGGGCCTCAGCAAGAGCTTCGGCGGCATCCGCGCCGTGCGCGACAACAGCCTCGCGGTGCAGGCCGGGCAGATTCACGCCCTGATCGGCCCGAATGGCGCGGGCAAGACCACCACCTTCAACCTGATCTCGGGCATGTTCATGGCCGACACGGGCACGGTGCGCCTGCACGGCCAGACCATCCAGCAGTTGCCGCCGGACCGCATCTGCCAGCAGGGCCTGGCGCGCTCCTTCCAGATCACCAGCCTGTTCAAGGGCCTCTCGATCTACGAGAACCTGCGCCTGTCCCTGCAGGCACGGCATCCGGCGCGCTTCAATTTCTGGCGTGACATCGACAGCTACCCCGAGATCCACGCCGAGACCGCCGCGCTCATGAAGTTCCTGGGGCTGCAGGGCATGGAGCAGGTGGGCGGGGGCGATCTGTCCTACGGCGGCCAGCGCCTGGTCGACCTGGGGCTGGCGCTGGGCTCCAAACCCCAGGTGCTGCTGCTCGACGAGCCCCTGGCCGGCCTGGCGGCGGCCGAACGCGAGCGTGTCTCGCGCCTGGTGCAGACCATCGCCAGCAACATCCCCGTGCTCATCGTCGAGCACGACATCGACCGCGTGCTCAGCTTCTCGCACCGCGTCACGGTGATGAACCAGGGCGAGGTGCTGATGAGCGGCACGCCCGACGAGGTGCGCAGCGACCGGCGCGTGCAGGAGATCTACACCGGCCACGGCACGCCGCCCGTCACGGGCCGCAGCGGCCCGGCGAGCACAGACCGTGCCCTGGTGCTGGACTTCGACCGGGTGAACGCGTTCTACGGCAAGAGCCACATCCTCAACGACGCCAGCCTGCAGGTGCGCGAGGGCGAGATCGTGGCCCTGCTCGGACGCAACGGCGCGGGCAAGTCCACGCTGCTCAAAAGCCTGGTGGGCCTGGTGCCGCCGGCCAGCGGGCGCGTGGTCTACAAGGGCCGCGACATCGCGGGCCTAAGCGCACCCGACATTGCCCGTCTGGGCATCGGCTATGTGCCGCAGGGCCGCGGGCTCTTCGCCGGCATGACCGTGCGTGAAAACCTGGCGTTGGGTCGCCTGGCCCGGCCCACCGGGGGCAAGACCGGCGTGGTCTGGAGCGAGGAGAAGATCCTCGACTATTTCCCGCGCCTCAAGGAGCGCATGGACGTGGCGGCCGACTACCTCTCGGGTGGCGAGCAGCAGATGGTGGCCGTGGCGCGCGCGCTGTCGGGCGACGTGAGCCTGCTGCTGCTCGACGAGCCCTTCGAGGGGCTGGCGCCCACCGTGGTGCAGGAGCTGTTCACGGTCTTCGACCAGCTGCGTCGCGAGGTCTCCATCGTGATCGTCGAGCACAACCTGGACCTCGTGCTGGCCCTGGCCGACCGGGTCTACGCGCTGGAGCGCGGTGCCGTCTTCCACGAAGGCCTGGCCGAACCGCTGCTCACCGACCTCGACTACCGCAAGAAGATCCTCTGGCTCTGAGCCTCGGGTACCTCATCGACAACGCATCGCAGACAAGGAATAGGAAGGAAACACCATGAGCAAGAAACCCGAACTCAAGCTCCTGCTGGAGAAAATGGCCCACATGCCCTGGAAGGAATACCCGGGCCATTTCGGCGGCGCCCTGTCCAAGGAGCTGGCCGGGCCCGAGACCACGGGCAGCTCGCGCGTGGATTTCCGCATCTCGCGCTACGCGCCCATGGCCTATGTGCAGGAGCATGTGCACAAGGTGCAGGAGCAGGTCTACTACGTGCTCGAAGGCGAGGGCATCCTCACGCTCGACGACACCAAGAACCTGATGCGTCCGCACGACTACGTCTATGTGCCGCCGGGCGTGCGCCACAGCTTCACCAACACCGGTACCGGTGGCCTGGTCTTCCTGGTCATCACCACGCCGGCTTCCGACGACGAGGAGATGTGCTGATGGACCGACAGGCGAGCGCCCGACTCGACAGCGCCACTCCCGCCACCTACGGCCTGCTCATCGACGGCCAGTGGACCGCGGGCGCGGGCCCGCGCGTGAGCGTGCAGGACAAATACAGGCTCCAGCCCTGCGCCACCCTGACCACGGCCGATGCGGCCCAGGTGCGGCAGGCCGTGGACGTGGCCCATGCGGCCTTCCGTGCCGGCGCGCCCGTGGCCTACGAGCGCGGGGCCATCCTGGACCGCGCGGCCCAGCTGCTGGAGGCCCGGGCCCCCGAGTTCGTGCGGGCCATGCAACTGGAAGCCGGCTTCACCCAGAGCGATGCCATGGGCGAGGTGCGCCGCTGTGTGCAGACCCTCAAGCTCTCGGGCGAGGAGGCGCGCCGCCTGGCCGGCGATGTGATCCCGCTGGCCGGTGCGCCCGGCGCCGCGGGCCGTATGGGCTTCACCCTGCGCGTGCCGCTGGGCGTGGTGGTGGCCATCACACCCTTCAATTCGCCGCTCAACACCGTGACGCACAAGGTGGCACCGGCCTTCGCGGCGGGCAACGCCGTCATCCTCAAGCCCTCCACGCACACGCCCATGACGGCCTGCCTGCTGGCCGAGGTGCTGCTGGAGGCCGGACTGCCCAAGGGCCTGCTCTGCGTGCTGCATGGCAGCGCCGAGGTGGTCCGCCTGCTGCAGGCCGACGAGCGCGTTCGCTTTTTCGCCTTCACGGGCAGCACCGAGGTGGGCCGCGCGATCCAGCAGGCCGCAGGCCTGCGCCGCACACAGATGGAGCTGGGCTCGATCGCCTGCACCATCGTCTGCGACGACGCCAGGCTGGACGCCGCCCTGCCCAAGATCGTCAACGCGGGCTACCGCAAGGCCGGCCAGGTCTGCACCTCGGTGCAGCTGCTGCTGGTGCACGAATCCCTGCAGGCCGAGGTGGAACGACGTCTAGCCGAGATGGTGCAGGCCCTGTCCTACGGTGACCCGCAGGACCCCAAGACCTTTGTCGGCCCGGTCATCAGCGAGGACGCGGCCATCCGCATCGAGCAATGGGTCGAGGAGGCCGTGAGCAAGGGCGCCAGGCGCCTGGCCGGCGGCGCGCGCCAGGGGGCCGTGGTGCCGCCCACGCTGCTGACCGACATCAGCGGCACCATGCGCGTGGGCTGCAACGAGATTTTCGGCCCCGTGGTCTGCATCGTGCCTTTCAAGACCTTGCCCGAAGCGATTGCGCGCGTCAACGCCACGCCCTTCGGTCTGGCCACCGGCCTGTTCACCAACCGCCTGGGCGATGCCCTGGCCGCGGCCCAGCAGCTCGAAGTGGGCGGGGTGCACATCAACGAGACCTCGAGCTCGCGCGTGGACCTCATGCCCTACGGCGGCAGCAAGGACAGCGGCTTCGGCCGCGAAGGCCCGCACTATGCGGTCCATGAGATGACGGAAGAGCGTATCGTGACATTCACGACGCTCTGAGCGAACCCTGTAGAAGAGAGAAAGTCATGCCCAAGATGAAAGGTGGCGAGCTGATCGCCGAATACCTGGTCCAGGAGAAAGTGCCGTATATCTTCGGCATCTGCGGCCACGGCAACGTCGGCATCCTCGATGCCCTGTACGACGTGAAAGACCGGCTGCAGCTGGTCTCGCCGCGCCATGAGCAGTGCGCCGGCCACATGGCCGACGCCTATTTCCGCGTCAAGCACAAGCCCGTGGCCACCCTCACGTCCACCGGCCCCGGTTCGGCGAACATGGTGATGTCCTGCGCCACGGCACTGTCGGATTCGTCCGCCTTCCTGTGCATCACCTCGAACGTGCCGACCTCGCAGCACAACCGCGCGCCCTTCCAGGAGCTCTACAAGCACAACCAGGCCGATTTCGCCCAGGTCATGCGCCCGGTGGTCAAGCGCGCCTTCCAGCCCAGCCGCGTGGACATGCTCCCGCTGGCCCTGCGCCAGGCGATGGACACCATGGTCACGGGCCGCCCCGGCCCGGTGAACCTGGACATCCCCTACAACGTCTACCAGGAAGAGGCCGAGGTGGAGCTGCCGCCAGCGTCCAACATCCACCGCGCCCACCGCCCGGGCGCGAACGAGGCCGACATCGCAGCCACACTGGACCTGCTGGCCGCCGCGCGCCAGCCCGTGCTCTTCATCGGTCACGGCGCCACGCTGTCCGAGGCCGGCGCCGAGATCACCGAGCTGGCCGAGAAGCTGGGTATCCCCGTCATCACCTCGCCCAATGGCATGGGTGCCATCCGTGGCGACCACCCGCTGGCCCTGGGCTTCATCGGCCGCAACGGCGCCTACCCGGCCAACGAGGCCGGTCGCCGCGCCGACCTGGTGATCACGCTGGGCACCCGTTTCGACGACCGTAGCTCGTCCAGCTGGCACGAGGGCTATTCGTGGAATTTCCCGAAAACGAAACTCGTGCACGTGGACATCGACCCGCAGGAGTTGGGCCGCAACTATGCGCCCGACCTGGGCGTGATTGCCGACGTCCAGGTCTACACGCGCCAGCTGCTCCATGCGTTGCCAAGCCGTCAAGAGATCAGCGCCACGCGCTATGCGCCCTGGCGGGCCCAGGTGCAGGGCTGGCAGGCGCAATGGGAAGCCTTCGTGCGCCCGCACTTCGGCGACTCCACCAGCCCGCTGCGTCCCGAATTCGTCGTGGGCACGCTGCAGAAGGTGCTGCCCGACGACGTGATCCTCGCGCTCGATTCCGGCGTGCACCACAACTGGTTCATGCAGTTCTGGCAAGCCAAGCGCCCGCAGAGCATGCTCAACAGCTGGGGCTACTCCAGCATGGGCTTCGGCGTCTGCGGCGTGATGGGGGCGGCGCTGGCAGCACCGGATCGCCCCTGCGTGGCCGTGGTCGGTGACGGCGGCTTCACCATGGCACCCTATGTGCTGTGCACGGCGGTGGAATACAACCTGCCCGTGGTCTGGATCATCTGGAACAACTTCGCCTGGGGCGCGATCCGCGACCTGCAGTACGGCCTGTTCGACGGCCGCGAGATCGGCACCGCCTTCTACAAGGGCCAGACCGGCGAGCGCTACAACCCGGATTTCGCGGCCTGGGCCCGCGCCTGCGGTGCCGACGGCTACACCGTCACGCGCCCGCAGGACCTGGGCATGACCGTGCAGCAGGCGCTCAAGAACAAGCGCCCCTGCGTGATCGACGTGCATGTGGACGCCGACGTGCGCCCGCCGTCGACCGGCACCTGGCAGCTGCCCCCGATTCCCTACAAGGAACCCATTTTTGGGAAACCCTTCAAGGCCTGAACTGATTCCATCGCAAAGGATTTCCTCATGAGCAAGAAAATCGCCCTCGTATTCGGCGGCACGCGCGGCATCGGCGCGGCCACGGTGCAGAAGCTGGCCGAGAGCGGCTATGACGTGGCCTACACCTATGTGAGCAGTGCGCCCAATGTGCCGGCCAGGATCGGCAACGCCACCACCAAGGGCTACCCGGTCGACATCCGCGAACCGGCCCAGGTGGCCCAGGTCTTCGCTGATGTGGCCCGGGACTTCGGCGGCATGCCGCACTGCGTGGTGGCCAATGCCGGCATCAATGTGCCGCCCGGCCCGATCGCGAGCTACGACCCCGAGAACTTCCGCCAGGTGGTGGAGGTGAACCTGGTCGGGGCCTTCAACGTACTGAGCGCCGCCGCGAAGAACGTGGTGGACGGCGGCAACATCATCGGCCTGACCACCTCCATGGTGCGCGTGGCCGTGCCGGGGGGCGGTGCCTACACGGCCACCAAGGCCGGTGTGGAGAGCCTGCTGCGCTCCATGTCCAAGGAGCTCGCTCCGCGCAGGATCCGCGTCAACGGCGTGGCCCCGGGCCCGGTGGACACGGACCTCTTCCGTGCCGGCAAGGACGAGGCCGCGATCGCCCGTTCGGCCGGCATGAGCCCCTTCAACCGCGTGGGCCAGCCCGAAGAGGTGGCCGAGGTCGTGGCCTTCCTGGCCTCGGACAAGGCGTCCTGGGTGCACGGCCAGATCATTCAGCCCAACGGCGGCATGGTGTGAGAGCGTCTGGAAAATGGCCGTTCGCGTTGAGCCTGTCGAAACGCTGCAGGACGTCGACTGGCGCAGTCCGAACGCCAGCGCCTTGTCCACGCAACGACCGGGAAGACTGATGTGATGCGTCTGGCCGTCTTCACCAAGAACTACAGCAACCCGGCCTACGGCGCCGCGCGCCTGGGCGCCGAGCGTGCGGCTGCCGTCTTCGGCGACGAGGTGCTCCACTTCGTGCCCAGGCAGGGGGATGACCCCGTGGAGCAGAGCGCGCTGATCGCCGAGGCGCTGGCGCTGCAGCCGCGGCCCGACGCCTTCGTGTTCTCGCCCGTGCATGCGACCCGGGTGGACCCGGCCATCCGGCAGGTGGCGGCGGCCGGCATTCCCCTGATCGGCTTCGTCAACCCCATCGATGCCGCGCCCATGGTGAGCTATGTGAGCTCGGACGATCACCAGCTCGCGCTGGCCATTGCGCGCCACCTGTTCCGGCATCTGAAGGGACAGGGCCGCGTGCTCGTGGTCACGGGGCCCGAGGCGTCCTACACCAGCCTGGAGCGTCTGCGCGGTTTCCGGGCTGCGGCGCGCGAGGCACCGGGCATCACGTTGGCGGGTCAGCTGGCCGGCGACTACGTGCGCGAGGTGGCGCGGGACCGCACGGCGGATTGGCTGCGCGGCAACGATGCGCCCGACGCGGTGCTGGTGGCCAACGACATCATGGCCATCGGCGTGCTCGACGCGCTGGATGCGGCAGGCCAGACCGCCGTCGTGGTGGGCGTGAATGCGATCCCGCAGGCCATCGCCGCCATCGCCGCCGGCCGCATGCTGGCCACGGCCGACTTCAATGCCATGCAGATGGCCTACCTGGCCGCCGAATGCGCGGCCCGGCACCTGCGCGGCGAGGCCGTGCCCCCCACCATCGAGCTGCCGGTGCAGATCGTCGACGGGCACAACTACGCACAGTGGAACCTGCCCTACGAGCAGCGCCCTGTGATCACGCTGGAACAACTGAGGAGCAAGACATGAAACGCAACTTTCTCAAGCGGCTCGCTGGCGGCCTGCTGCTGGCCGCGCTGGCTGGCGGTGCCCTGGCGCAGGACTACCCCAACAAGCCCATCCGCATCGTCGCGCCCTTCGCGCCCGGCGGCGCGGTGGACATCCTGGCGCGCATCATCGCCGAGCGCCTGGGCGCGCAATACGGCCAGAGCGTCATCGTCGACAACAAGCCCGGCGCCAGCGGCCATGTGGGTGCGCAGTTCGTGGCCAAGGCGCCCGGCGACGGCTACACGCTCATGGTGGGCACCATCGGCATCCATGCGGCCTATGCGAGCTACACCAAGCTGACCTACAAGCCGGCCGAAGAGCTTCAGCCCATCATGGTCATCGGCGAATCACCCAATGTGGTGGTCGTGCCGGTGAACTCGAAGTACAAGACCTTTGCCGACTTCCTGGCCGATGCCAAGGCGCATCCGGGCAAGGTCAACTACGCCTCGGCCGGCCCCGGCTCCTCGGTGCACATGGTCACCGCCCTGTTCGAGCTGGCCAGCGGCGCGCGCCTGAACCACGTGGCCTACCGCGGCAGCGGACCGGCCCTGATCGACCTGATCGCCGGCCAGGTGGATGTGATGTTCGACAACATGTCCTCCAGCATGCCGCAGGTGCAGGGCGGCAAGCTGCGGGTGCTGGCCGTGACCGGCGCGAAGCGCGACCCGCGCTTTCCCGAGGCGCCCACCATCGCCGAGGCCGGTGTGCCCGGCTACGCCGGCACCTCCTGGTTCACCCTGGCCGCGCCGGCCAGCATGCCGGCCGCGCTGGTGGACAAGCTCAACAAGGACGTGCAGAAGGTGCTGGCCAGTCCCGAGGTCAGGGCGCGCTACCACCAGCTCGGCATCGAAGTTGAAGCCAACACGCCGGCCCAGGCCCAGGCCTATTTCAAGAGCGAAACCGTCAAGTGGAACCGCGTGATCGAAGCGGCCAAGCTGCAGCTGGATTAGTGCGAACAGACCCCAAGGAGACAAGCATGATGAACACGATCGTCAAGTCCCTGCTGGCCCTGGGCCTGGCTGCGGGCACCACCCTGGCCGCCGCCCAGGAGGCCTACCCGAACAAGCCCGTGAAGATCGTCGTGCCCTATGCGGCCGGCGGTCCGGCCGACCTGCTGGCGCGTGGCGTGGCCGAGAAGCTGGGCCCGCGCCTGGGCCAGCCCGTGGTGGTGGAGAACAAGCCGGGTGCCGGTGGCCACACGGGCGCCGAGCCCGTGGCCAAGGGGCCGGCCGACGGCTACACCCTGGTGCTGGCCACCATCGCGCACAACGGCGCGGTCGCGCTCTACCCGAATCTGCGCTACGACCCGATGAAGGAGCTCAAGCCCGTGATCCTGCTGGCCGAGGCGCCCAGCATCCTGATCGTCAAGCAGGACCTGCCCGTGAAGTCGGTGCAGGAGCTGCTGGCCCTGGCCAGGGCCCAGCCGGGCAAGCTGACCTACGGCTCGGCGGGCAACGGCTCGGCCATGCACATGGCGGCCGAACTGTTCCGCCACATGACGCAGGTGAACTACGTGCACGTGCCCTACCGCGGTGGCGCGCCGGCCATGGCCGACCTGCTGGGCGGCCAGATCGACATGCTGTTCGAAAGCCTGGGCACGGCGCACGCGCAGCTCAAGGGCGGCAAGGTGCGCGCGCTGGCCGTGACCGGCACGACGCGCAGCCCCAGCCTGCCCGAGGTGCCCACGGTGGCCGAGGCCTGCGTGCCCGGCTATTCCTCGGTGCCCTGGTACACGCTCTCGGTGGCCAGCGGTACGCCGGTGGCCATCGTCAACCGGCTCAACGCCGAACTCAATGTCGTGCTCAAGGACCGGGACCTGGTGCAGCGCTGGGACGGCCTGGGCATCGCGGCCCTGGGCGGCACGCCGGCGGATGCGCAAAAGCGCAACGAGACCGAGACCGCCAAGTGGACGGCCGTGATCGACGCGGCCAAGATCAAACTGGACTGAGCACCTGGGCATGCAAAGAGAGGAACTGAGCTACGACGTCGTCGTGGTCGGCGGCGGTGGCGCCGGCCTAGCCGCGGCCATCGAGGCGCGCGAGGCCGGGGCCAGCGTGCTGCTGCTGGAGAAGAATCCGGCACTCGGCGGCTCGACCGCCTGGTCCATCGGTTCGGTGACCTCGAGCGGCACGCCGCATCAGAAGAAGCGTGGCATCGTCGACAATCCGGTGGACCACTGGGCCGACATGCCGGGTTTTGCCGGCGAACTCGACGCCCGCGACAACCCGGCCCTGCGCCGCATCCTCTGCGACGAGATCCCCGCCACTTTCCAGTGGCTGCTCGATTCCGGCGTGCGCTTCATGGGCCCCATGCCCGAGCCGCCGCACCGCCAGCCGCGCATGCACAACGTGCTGCCCAACTCGCGTTCCTTCATCTACCACCTGGGCCGGCGCGCGCGCCGCGCCGGGGTGGACATCCGCACGGGTCTGCGCGTCACGGCGCTGCTGCAGGAGGACGGCCGCGTGACGGGGGTGGACGCCGAGGGCGAGGGGGGACTGTTGCGCGCGCGCGGGCGTGGCGGCGTGATCCTGGCTGCCGGTGACTTCACCAACGGCCCCGAGTTCAAGGCGCGTTTCATGGGCCCGCAGGAGGCCAAGGTCGAAGGCGTGAACCTCACGGCCACGGGCGATGGCCAGCGCCTGGGCGAGGGCCTGGGTGCGACCATCGTCAACGGCGACCTCGCGCTCGGTCCCGAGATCCGCTTCATTGCGCCCGCCAAAGAGAACTTCGTGCGCCGCCTGCCGCCCTGGCGCTGGCTGGCCGTGAGCATGCAATGGTCGCTGGACCACCTGCCACCGGCCCTGCTGCGGCCCTTCATGATGAACTTCCTGACCACGGCGCTGGCGCCTTCGGTCACGCTCTTCGAGCAGGGCGCCATCCTGGTCAATGCCCGCGGCGAGCGTTTCGGCCATGAGCTCGACAGGCCGGCCTGGCGCCTGCCCGACCAGCCGGGCAAGCAGGGCTACATCGTGATCGACGCCGCGCTGGCCGCGCAGTTTTCGGCCTGGCCGCACTATGTGTCCACGGCGCCGGGCATTGCCTACGCCTACATCCCCGACTACCGGCGCAACCGGCCCGACGTCTATGCCGAGGCGCCCAGCGTGCCCGAGCTGGCGCGCCAGCTCGGCATGGATGCCGCAGCGCTGGCCCGCAGCGTGGGCGAAAGCCCGCTACGCGCCTTCGGCGCCGGGCCCTATGTGGCCCTGGGCCCGGTGCGGCCGGTGTTCGTGCACAGCGAGGGCGGCTTGAGGGTGGACGCGCAGCACCGGGTGCTCGGTGCCGACGGCCAGCCGCTGGCAGGTCTGTATGCCGCGGGCTCCACGGGCCAGGGCGGCCTGCTGCTCAAGGGTCACGGCCACCACCTGGCCTGGGCCTTCGTCTCGGGCCGGCGCGCCGGGCGATTGGTCGCGCAGGCCGTAGGCACCGGCCCCGCTTGAGTTCCCATCACGATTCGTGATACCCCCTTGTGCGGCCGCCCCTCGCGGCGGAGGGGTGGCCGGTATACAGTGGACGCCTCTGTTCGAGGACAACTGACACCATGGATTTCCAACTCAGTGACAAGACGGCGCTGGTCACCGGCGCCAGCGTGGGCATCGGCCGCGCCATCGCCAAGACCCTGGCCGCCGAAGGCGTGCGCCTGGCGATCACGGCGCGGCGTGTGGACAAGCTCAAGGAAGTGGCGGCCGAGATCGTAGCGGCCGGCGGCAAGCAGCCCGTGCTCATCGAGCAGGACATGTATGCCGAGGACGCGGCCAAGACGCTGGCCCAGGCGGCCGTGCAGGGGCTGGGGCACGTCGACATCCTGATCAACAACGCGGGCGGTTCGCGCTGTTTCAAGGACCTGCATGTGCGCGAAGAGCAGTGGCAGGAGGCCATCACGCTGAACTTCCACCGTCCGCGCCAGCTCGGCGACGCACTGATCGACCAGATGATCGCGCGCAAGTGGGGCCGTATCGTCTGCATCACAGGCAAGAGCGAGCCCGAGCACATCAATGGCGCCTTCTGCGCCAAGGCCGGCATCCACAGCTGGGCCAAGGGGCTGTCGCGCATGGTGGGCCAGCACGGCATCACGGTCAACTGTGTGCCGCCCGGGCGCATCCTGTCCGAGCAGATCATGCGCAACTACTCGCCCGAGTACCAGAAGTGGCAGAGCGAGAACGAGATCCCCGTGGGCCGTTACGGTGAACCGGAAGAGCTGGCCAATCTCGTCGCCTTCCTGGCTTCGCCGCGTGCCAGCTACATCACCGGGGCCGTGATCCCGGTGGATGGCGGCCTGCGCAAGTACCAGTTTTGAAGCACCCCCGTGGCTCCATGCCTGGTGCCTGCGCCAGAGGCGCAAGCCCTTCGGTCTGTCCGAGCCTGCGCAGGCAGGCTCGGCGCCGCAGACCTCAGCCCCACACGGGGGCAACGCCCGTGGACCGGCCGAGCCGGTTCCACGGCGTTCTCCGATAGGCCCCCTTCATGCGGGTCGCGTACGACGCAAGAGAGCAAAGATATGAGTCTGGATGTTTTGGTGATCGGCGGCGGCAACGCGGCCCTGTGCGCCGCCCTGATGGCCCGCGAGGCCGGGGCCAGCGTGATGCTGCTGGAAGCCGCGCCCAAGGAATGGCGCGGCGGCAATTCCATCCACACGCGCAACCTGCGCTGCATGCACGACGCGCCGCAGGACGTGCTGCAGGATGCCTACCCCGAAGAGGAGTTCTGGCAGGACCTGCTCAAGGTCACGGGTGGCATCACCAACGAGCACCTGGCCCGTCTGGTGATCCGCGCCTCGTCCACCTGCCGGCCCTGGATGCACAAGCACGGCGTGCGTTTCCAGCCTTCGCTCTCGGGCACGCTGAGCCTGTCGCGCACCAATGCCTTTTTCATGGGCGGCGGCAAGGCCCTGGTCAACGCCTACTACCGCAGCGCCGAGCAGCTGGGTGTGCAGATCCGCTACGAGGCCCCGGTGGACCGGCTGGAGATCGTCGACGGCCGGTTCAAGGCCGCGTACGTGAAAGGCGAGCGCATCGAGGCCCGGGCCTGCGTGCTGGCCGCCGGCGGCTTCGAGTCCAACCGCGAGTGGCTGCGCGAGGCCTGGGGCCAGAACGAGCGTGGCGAGTGGCCGGCCGACAATTTCCTGATCCGCGGCACCCGCTTCAACCAGGGCGTGCTGATCAAGGACATGATGAAGCACGGCGCCGACATGATCGGCGACCCCTCGCAGTCGCACTGCGTGGCCATCGACGCGCGTGCGCCCGAATACGACGGCGGCATCTGTACCCGCATCGACTGCGTTTCGCTGGGGGTGGTGGTGAACAAGAACGCCCAGCGCTTCTACGACGAGGGCGAGGACTTCTGGCCCAAGCGCTACGCCATCTGGGGCCGCCTGGTGGCACAGCAGCCCGGGCAGATCGCCTATTCCATCATCGACAGCAAGGCCGTGGGCCGTTTCATGCCGCCGGTCTTCCCGGGCGTGAAGGCCGACAGCCTGCCCGAGCTGGCGCGCAAGCTGGGCCTGGACGAGGCGGCTTTCATGCAGACGATGGACGCCTACAACGCGGCCTGCCGCGTCGGCACCTTCGATCACACGGTGATGGACGACTGCCATACCGAGGGCATCACGCCGGCCAAGACGCACTGGGCGCTGCCGCTGGACACCGCCCCCTACACCGCCTACGCCGTGCGCCCGGGCATCACCTTCACCTACCTCGGCCTCAAGGTCGACGAGCGCGCCGCCGTGCTCTTCGGCGGCGTGCCCAGCGACAACCTCTACGTGGCGGGCGAGATGATGGCCGGCAACGTGCTGGGCAAGGGCTACACGGCCGGCGTGGGCATGTCCATCGGCACGGCCTTCGGCCGCATCGCCGGTACCGAGGCGGCACGTGCCGCCCTGAGCAACAAGAATTCGGAGCAAGAACGTGCAGCAGCTTGAGAGTTTGACCCGCGAAGCGCGCGCCCTGGCCAACGCAGAAGTGGTGCCCGGCACGCCGGAAGCCGAGGTGGCGCGCCAGCTGCAGATCTGCAACGGCTGCCGTTACTGTGAGGGGTTTTGCGCTGTCTTCCCGGCCATGACACGCCGGCTGGAGTTCAACACCGCCGACATCCATTACCTGGCCAACCTCTGCCACAACTGCGGCGCCTGCCTGCATGCCTGCCAGTACGCACCGCCGCATGAGTTCGCCATCAACGTGCCGCAGTCCATGGCCCAGGTGCGCCTGCAGACCTACACGGACTTTGCCTGGCCGCCGTCGTTCGGCAAGCTCTACCAGCGCAACGGCCTCACGCTCTCGCTGGCCACGGCCGGCGCCCTGGCGGTCTTCATGCTGCTCACGCTCTGGCTCAAGGACACGCTGTGGCGGGTGCCGGCCGGGGCGGACTTCTACGGCATCTTCCCGCACAACCTGCTGGTCAGCCTGTTCGCGCCGGTCTTCCTGTTTGCGGTGCTGGCCCTGGCCCTGGGCGTGCGCCGTTTCTGGCGCGAGGTGACGCCGGGCCGCGACTACGCGGCGCCGGCCATCGCCGCCGTGCGCACGGGCGCGGCCGCCGAGGCCACGCACGACGTGCTGCGCCTCAAGTACCTCGACGGCGGCCACGGCGAGGGCTGCCACAACGAGGACGATGCCTGGACGAAAAAGCGGCGCATGTTCCACCACGCCACCTTCTACGGCTTCCTGCTCTGCTTCGCGGCCACCAGCGTGGCCACGCTCTACCACTACCTCTTCGGCTGGGTCGCGCCCTATGACCTGCCCAGCTTGCCCAAGCTCCTGGGCGGCGTGGGCGGCGTGCTGCTGCTGGTTGGCACGGCCGGTCTGTGGCGCCTGAACCTGCGGCGTCACCCGCAGCATGGTGATGCGGCCCAGAAGCCCATGGACCGCGGTTTCATCGCCCTGCTGTTCTTCACCTCGCTCACGGGCCTGGGTCTGTGGTGGGCACGCGGCACGGCCGCCATGCCGGCCCTGCTGGCCCTGCACCTGGGCTTTGTGATGGCCTTCTTCCTGACCCTGCCCTACGGCAAGTTCGCGCACGGCATCTTCCGCAGCGCGGCCCTGCTGAAGTGGGCGATCGAAAAACGCCTGCCCAGCAAGCTGCAGCTGACAGACGATTGAGGCCGGCAGGCACCGGCCCGAACACCCACACCTCTTATCGAAAACTGGAGTATTGCCATGGCGCAAGACACGACCGGCACGGCCGGCGAAACCTGGGACGAGACGCTGATCCGCGTCTTCAAGGCCAACGAGATCCGGCTCATCACCTATGTGCCGGACAAGGTGCTGGCGCCCCTGATCAAGCGCCTGCATGCCGACCCGTACTTCACGGTGATCTGTCCGGCGCGCGAGGAAGAGGCGGTGGGCATCGTGACCGGCGCCTACATGGGCGGCCTGCGCGGCATCGTGCTCATGCAGACCAGCGGCTTCGCCACCCTGCCCAACGCCCAGGCCTCGCAGACCGTGCCAAACCAGATCCCCCTGCTGATGCAGATCTCCGAGCGCGGCACCCTGGGCGACTTCCAGCTGGGCCAGGTCATCGTCTGCCGTACCATGCGGCCTATCCTGAACTCGCTCAACATCGAGAACTACGCCATCGAGCGCCAGGACGATGTGGAGTTCATCGCCGACCGCATGATCAAGCAGGCCTATGCTACCCAGGCCAATGCCGCCATGATCCTGTCGCCGCTGCTGACGGCGCGCGTGAAGAAGAACTGAGGTAATTGTCATGAATGCACAACTGCTCGCCTCCGTGGGCCGCGATGCGGCCAAGGTGATGAACCGCTCCGATCTGACGCGCCGCCTCGTGGCCAAACTCCAGCACGAGGAAGCCGTGGTGGGCGGCATCGGTCACACCCACTTCGATCTCTGGGCCGCCGGCCAGCGCCCGCAGAACTTCTACATGCTGGGCACCATGGGCCTGGCTGCGCCCATCGCCCTGGGCGTGGCGCTGGCCCAGCCGCAGCGCAGGGTGTTTGCGCTCGAGGGTGACGGCTCCCTGCTGATGCAGCTCGGCACCCTGGGCACCATCGCCACGGTGAAACCGAGGAACCTGGTGGTCATCGTCTGGGACAACGGCTCCTACCAGATCACCGGCGGCCAGCCCACCATGACCGCCAGCGGCGTGGACCTGGTGGCCATCGCCCAAGGCTCGGGTCTGGCGCACAGCGTCTGGGCGAAAGACGAGGCGCATTTCGAGGCCCTGGTCGACGCGGCCCTGGTCACGGATCAGCCGCTGTTCATCTGCGCGCGCACCGACAACGCGCCGCCGGCCGGTGTGACCGAACGTGACGCGGCCAAGATCCGCCAGAAGTTCATGGAAGGCCTGCAGGTCAACACGCGCGGCAACCAGCAGACCTACGCCGGAGCCGCGTGATGGCCACGGGATCGGGTGCCCCCGTGGGTCAGCTGCTGATCGCAGGCCAGTGGGTGGACGGCGTGAGCCGCCAGACTCTGCGCGACAAGTACGACGGCCGCGTCTACGGCGAGATGGCCGTGGCCTCGCCCGAGCAGGTCACGGCCGCCGTGGCCGGTGCCGTGGCGGGCCAGCAGCGTGCCACGCTCACGCCCTACCAGCGCTACAAGATCCTCATGGCCGCGGCGCGCCTCGTCGAAAGCCGCATGGAGCCGCTGATCGCGCTCATGCGCCATGAGGCCGGTTTTACCCGCGCCGACGGCGACAACGAGGTCAGGCGCTGCGTGCAGACCTTCGAGCTCTGCGCCGAGGAAGCCAAGCGCCTCAACGGCGAGATGGTGCCCATGCAGGCGGCCGAGGGCGTGAAGAACCGCCTGGGTTTCACGCTGCGCTCGCCGCGCGGCGTGGTCTGCGCCATCACCCCTTTCAACTCGCCGCTCAATGTGGTGCTGCACAAGGTGGGGCCGGCCCTGGCTGGCGGCAACGCCGTGGTCATCAAGCCCTCGGAGTTCACGCCGCTGACCGCCGTGGAGCTGTGCAAGATCCTGATCGAGGCCGGCCTGCCGGCCGACCTGCTGGCCTTGCTGCACGGCGACGGCGCGGCGGTGGGCAGCCAGCTGGTGGCCGACCCGCGCATCGCCTTCTACGCCTTCACGGGCAGCACGCGCGTGGGCCGCGAGATCCAGCGCGGCGCCGGCCTGCGCCGCACGCAGATGGAGCTGGGCAGCATCGCCAGCACCATCGTCTGCGCCGACGCCGACATCGAGCTGGCCATCCCCAAGATCCTCAACGCCGGCCTGCGCAAGGCCGGCCAGGTCTGTACTTCGGTGCAGCGCCTTTACGTGGACCGCCGCATCGCAGCCGATTTCCTGCCCCGGCTCGTGGCCGCGGCGCAGAAGATGAAGGCCGGCGACCCGGCCGACCCCACCACCATCATCGGCCCCATGATCAGCGAACACCATGCGAAGCGTGCCCAGAGCTGGGTGGACGAGGCTGTGGCGGCGGGTGCGCGCCTGCTGACCGGCGGCACGCGCCAAGGCCATGTGCTGCAGCCCACGGTGCTGACCGATGTGAAACCCGAGATGAAGGTGGTCTGCGAGGAGATCTTCGCGCCCGTGATGTCGGTGATCGAGGTCGATGGCGTCGAGGACGCGGTGGCCCGGGCCAATGCCCAGCCCTTCGGCCTCTCGGTGGGCCTGTTCACGGCCAATCTGCACACGGCCCTGCGGGCGGCCAAAGACCTGCGCTTCGGTGGCATCCACGTCAACGAGGCGTCGAGCGCGCGCATCGACGCCATGCCCTTCGGCGGCGTCAAGGACTCCGGCTTCGGCTGGGAAGGCCCGGCCTATGCGATCCGCGAGATGACCGAGGAACGCCTGGTCACCATCAGCTACTGAACACAGACAGAGGCTCCATGATCATCGACCAACTGGCCGCCTACGCGCAGCGCGAATCGGCCCGCCCCCTGCCCGCCGAGGTCACGCACCACGCCAAGCGCGCGCTGATCGACTGGTTCGCCGCGCTCTTCCCGGGCATCGCCCTGGCGCCGGGTCCGCAGCTCATGCGCACCCACGCGGCCGAGCTGGGCAGTGGCAAGTCCAGCCTGCCGGGCCAGCGCACCACGGCGCAGGCCGCCACCGCGGCCTGGATCAACGGCAGCATCTCGCACGCCGCCGAGTTCGACGACATCTTCCGCGACGCCGTCTACCACCCGGGCTGCCCCACCATCGGCGCAGCCCTGGCCGTGGCCGAGGAGCGCGGCGCCAGCGGTGCCGACCTGCTCAAGGCCATCACCATCGGCTACGAGATCTCCACGCGCATCGGCGTGGCGGTGCAGCCCTCGCACTACCGCTTTTTCCACACCACGGGCACCATCGGCTGCTTCGGCGGCGCGGCGGCCACGGCGGCGCTGATGGACGGGACCAACCCCGAGGTCATGCGCCACGCGCTCGCCACCGCGGCCAGTTTTGCCTCGGGCCTGCAGCAGGCCTTCCGTTCCGACGCCATGACCAAGTG
>JAYNNS010000003.1:24706-29404 GCA_038112835.1 Curvibacter sp.
TGCCTGCATGCGGGCCACGCGGCCTGGATCGGCGTCAACGCCGGCCGGGGCGCGGCGCACGGCATCACGGGCGCGCTCGACATCCTCGAAGGTGAGGCCGGCTTCGGCAAGGCCATGTCGCAGGACGCGCGCTGGGAGCGCGCCATCGACGGCCTGGGCCAGCGCTACAACATCCAGGTCATCACGCAGAAGAACCACGGCTGCTGCGGCCACACCTTCGCCGCCATCGACGCCATGCTGGACATCCGCGCCGCCGGGCAGGTCGATCCGGCGCAGATCGCATCCCTGCGCGTCGACACCTACCAGACCGCGCTGGACGTGACGGGCAACTTCGAGCCGCGCACGGCCTTCGAGGCCAAATTCAGCCTGCCCTATGTGGTGGCCCATGCCCTGCTCTACGGCGCCGTGCGCCTCAACGCCTTCGAGCCGGAGCGCCTGGCCGATCCCGCCATCCGTGCCCTCATGGCGAAGACGCAGCTCGTGGCGGACCCGCAGCTCAGTGCCGGCTTCCCGGCCCTGCGCGCCGCGCGCATCGTCGTCACCCTGAACGACGGCCGCGTGGTCGAGCAGTACGCGCCCTGCCGCAAGGGCGATCCCGAGGCGCCGCTCTCCGATGCGGACATCAACGACAAGTTCACCGAACTGGCCGCGCCGGTCATCGGTGCCGAAGCCGCGGCGAAGCTGCTGGCCCAGCTCTGGCAGATGGAACGCCTGCAGGTGGCGGATCTGCGCCTGACGGCGCTCTGAGTCCAGGGCGCAGGAGCACCGGATGAACCGCAGTCTCTTGCTGTCGCATCAGGTGGCCCAGGCCTGCGGCGCGGCGCTGGAGGAGATCTTCGCGGCCGCGCCGCGCCGGCTGGACCTGCTGCCCTACGCGCCTGGCGTGTCGTACACGCCGCAGCAGATTGCCGGCATCGAGGTGGCCTTCTACTCGCGCAATCTGTGGGAAGGCACTCCCGGCAAGCACGCCAGCCCCGAGGCCCAGGCCTTCTGGGCCGTGGCCGATGCGGCGCCCCGGCTGCAGTGGCTGCAGATTCTCTCGGTCGGCCTGGATCACAAGGCCTACCAGCCCTCGCTGCGGCGGGGCGTGCGCATCACGACGGCGGCAGGAACCAATGCCGAGCCCGTGGCGCTCAACGCCCTGGCGGGCCTGCTGATGCTGGCGCGCGGCTTCCTGCATACGCTGCGCGCACAGCAGCAGGCGCTGTGGCAGCCGTTCCCGCCGGCGCAGGTGCCGCACGACCTGGCCGGCAAGACGGCCGTGATCATCGGGACCGGGGACATCGGCACGCGTATCGCACGTGGCTTGCAGGCTCTCGGCGTGCAGACGCTGGGCTTGCGGCGGCAAGCGCGGCCGGCCGAAGGCTTTGACGAGGTGCTGGGCGGGGAGGCCCTGGATCGTTTGCTGCCGCGTGCCGACTGGCTGCTGCTGGCCTGTCCGCTGACCGAGCAGACGCGCGGCCTGATCGATGCGCGCCGTCTGGCGCTGCTGCCGCCAGGGGCGGGCCTGGTGAATGTGGCGCGCGGCGAGATCGTGGTCGAGGCGGCCCTGATCGAGGCTCTGCGGCAAGGGCGCCTGCTCGGAGCCTACCTGGATGTGTTCGCCCAGGAGCCGCTGCCGCCCGAGTCGCCCTTGTGGACCCTGCCCAATGTGATCCTGACGCCGCACAGCGCCTCGGCCTCCAGCGGCACGCACGGCCGCGGCGTGGCCCTGTTCCTGCGCAATCTGCGGGCCTACCTGCACGGCGAGCCGATGACAGGCGAGGTGGGGCGCGCTTGAGCGGCCCCTAGGCCTGCAGCATCTGCACCGTCGGATCGGTGTAGATCAGTTCCAGCGGGTAGCGGCGCCCGCCCAGGTGGTCTTCCAGGCAACGCAGCAGCAGGGGGCTGCGGTGGCGGTCGGCGCTGGCCCGGATCTCGTCCGGTGTCATCCAGAGCGTGCGCACGATGCCCTGGTCCAGGGCGCGGTCCGGCAGCAGCGCGCCGAGCTCGCCCGCGAAGGCAAAGCGCAGGTAGGTGATGTCCTCGGTGGCACCGCCGGCGCGCTCGCGCTGGAAGCGCGAGAGATAGACCCCCACGAGATGGGTGGGCGTGAAGCGGTGGGCGGTTTCTTCCAGCGCCTCGCGCGCACAGCCCTCGACGGGCGACTCGCCCGGGTCCAGGTGGCCGGCGGGGTTGTTGAGTCGCAGGCCCTCGGGGGTTTCCTCCTCGACCAGCAGATAGCGTCCCGCCCGCTCGATGATGGCGGCCACGGTGACGCTGGGTTTCCAGCGTGTGCTCATAGTCCCGGATTATGAATCGGGCGGGAAATAGTTATAGAGCTTATGCCTGGGCGGCATGAATTTCTCGGGTAAGCTAGTCGCGTATCGGGCTGCTCCGAGGAGTCTGCCCGCGTGACGATTCATAAAACTCCAGGAGATTTTCATGCAAGCAGGCACAGCCCAGCCCGGGCAGCGCATCGGGGTGCCCCGGGAAACCTTCCCGGGCGAAAAGCGGGTTGCCACCGTTCCCGATGTCGTCGAAAAGCTGATCAAGCTCGGTTTCCGCGTCGCCGTCGAGGCCGGGGCCGGTGAGGCCGCCAATTTCAGCGACGAGGCCTACCGCGCCGCCGGCGCCGAGATCGTCCAGGGCGCCGCGGCGCTGTGGGGCGGCTCGGACATCGTGTTCAAGGTGCGTCCGCCGAGCCAGGACGAGGTGGCGCTGATGCGCGAGGGCAGTGCGCTGATCGGCTTTGTCTGGCCGGCCCAGAGCCCCGAGCTCATGCAGCAGCTCACGGCCCGCAAGGCCACCGTGCTGGCCATGGACTGCCTGCCGCGCACCCTGTCGCGCGCGCAGAAGATGGATGCGCTGACCTCCATGGCCGGTGTCAGCGGCTACCGCGCCGTCATCGAGGCGGCCAATGCCTTCGGTCGCTACTTCAACGGCCAGATCACGGCCGCCGGCAAGGTGCCGCCGGCCAAGGTCTTCATCGCCGGCGCCGGCGTGGCCGGCCTGTCGGCCATCGGCACCGCCGCCAACCTGGGCGCCATCGTGCGCGCCAACGACACGCGCGCCGAGGTGGCCGACCAGGTGGTGTCCCTGGGCGGCGAGTTCGTCAAGGTGGACTACGAGGAAGAGGGCTCGGGCGGCGGCGGTTATGCCAAGGTCATGAGCGAGGGCTTCCAGGCCGCGCAGCGCGCCATGTACGCGCAGCAGGCCAAGGAAGTCGACATCATCATCACCACCGCCCTCATCCCCGGCAAGCCGGCCCCGAAGCTGATCACGGCCGAGATGGTCAGGAGCATGAAGCCGGGCAGCGTGATCGTGGACATGGCGGCCGAGCAGGGCGGCAACTGCGAGCTGACCGAGCCCGGCCAGGCCGTGGTCAAGCACGGCGTGACCATCGTGGGCTACACCGACCTGGCCTCGCGCCTGGCCAAGCAGAGTTCCACGCTCTACGCCACCAACCTGCTGCGCCTGACGGAAGAGCTGTGCAAGGCCAAGGACGGGCGGGCCAACGTCAACATGGAAGACGACGCCATCCGCGGCCTCACGGTCATCAAGGACGGCAGCATCACCTGGCCCGCGCCGCCGCTCAAGCCGGCCGCCGCGCCGGCCCCGAAGCCGGCCGCCGCGCCGGTGGCCGAGAAGAAGGGCGGCCATGGCCACGGCAGCAGCGGCCCGCTGCCGGCCAAGACCCTGGCCATCCTTTTTGCCGTCTGCGCCCTGGCCTTCTGGTTCATCGGCGCCTACGCCCCGGCGGCCTTCCTGGGCCACTTCACGGTCTTCGTGCTGGCCTGCTTCATCGGCTACATGGTGGTCTGGAACGTCACGCCCGCGCTGCACACGCCGCTGATGAGCGTGACCAACGCCATCTCCAGCATCATCGCCATCGGCGCCTTGGTGCAGATCGCTCCGCCCGAGGCCGGCGCCGCCGGCCGCCCGGACGAGCTGATCCGCTGGCTGGCCTTTGCCGGCATCGTGCTCACGGCGGTCAACATGTTCGGCGGCTTCGCCGTGACGCGCCGCATGCTCGCCATGTTCCGCAAGTAACCAGAGACAAGAACAAGAAGGAAAGACGATCATGTCCCAAAGTCTCGCCACGGTGGCCTATCTCGGCGCCGCCATCCTCTTCATCCTGAGCCTGGGCGGCCTGTCCAACCCGGAGACATCGCGTCGCGGCAACCTGTTCGGCATCATCGGCATGGCCCTGGCCGTGCTGGCGACCGTCTTCGGCCCGCGCGTCGGGCCCAACGGCATCGCCTGGATCATCATCGCGCTGCTCATCGGCGGCGGCATCGGCCTGTACGCGGCCAAGGTCGTGAAGATGACCCAGATGCCCGAGCTGGTCGCGCTCATGCACAGCCTGGTGGGCCTGGCGGCCTGCCTGGTCGGTTTCGCCAGCTATGTCGACACCTCGATCCAGTATCAGGGCGCCGAGAAGATCATCCACGAGGTGGAGATCTACGTCGGCATCCTGATCGGCGCCGTCACCTTCTCCGGCTCGCTGATCGCCTTCGGCAAGCTCAATGGCCGGATCGGCGGCAAGCCCCTGCTGCTGCCCGCGCGCCACTGGCTCAATCTCGTGGGCCTGCTGGTGGTGATCTGGTACGGCCGCGAGTTCATCCTGGCCAAGGACGTGGCTTCGGGCATGACCCCGCTGATCATCATGACGGTGATCTCCCTGCTGTTCGGCGTGCACATGGTCATGGCCATCGG
>JAYNNS010000004.1:0-7455 GCA_038112835.1 Curvibacter sp.
CGTCCTTGGCGCGGTGCAGGGCGGTGTCGGCCCGGCGCAGCACCTCACCCGGGTTGTCGTGCTCGTCCATGGGCAGCAGCGTGATGCCGATGCAGCAGCTCACGTTGAGCGCCTCCCCGTGGTCGAGCTGGAAGGGCGGGTCCAGCGCCTCGTGCAGGGCCTGGGCCAGGCGCAGGGCCTGCGCGCTGGCGCCCGCGCTGTCGGCGTGGCCCGCATGCAGCAGCACGGCGAACTCGTCCGCGCTCAGGTGGGCCAGCCGGTCCTCGCCGTGCAGCAGGCCGGCCAGGCGCTGGCCCACCTGCTTGAGCAGCAGGTCGCCGGTGGCGTGGCCCAGCCCATCGTTCACCGTCTGGAAGCGGTCCAGGTTGAGCAGCAGCAGCGCGCACTGTTCCTCGGTGCGCCCGTAGGCCTGCAGTGCGTCCTGCACGTCGAGCAGCAGGCGGTGGCGGTTGGGCAGGCCGGTCAGCGGGTTGAACCAGGCCAGCTGGTGGGCCTTGTCCTCGGCGTCCTTCTGCGCCGTCACGTCCAGCTGCACGGCGAGATAGTGGGTGATCTGCCCCTGCTCGTCGCGCACGGGGGCGATCGTCATGCTCTGCACGTACTCGCGCCCGCTCTTGTGGCGGTTGATGATCTCGCCGTGCCAGGTCTGACCGGAGCTCAGCGTGAACCACATCGAGGCATAGACCTCGGGCGGGGTGCGCTCGGAGCGCAGCCGGCGCGGTGTCTGGCCCAGCACTTCCTCGCGGGTGTAGCCGCTGATGAGCTCGAAGGCGCGGTTGACGTACTCGATGCGCGATTTCAGGTCGGTGATGATCACGCTGGCCGGGCTCTGCTGGATGGCCTGCGAGAGCCGCGTGAGTTGCGCCTGGTCTTTCTTGCGCTGGGTGATGTCGCGCGTGACGCCCAGCATGCGGTTGAGGCGGCCGGTCGTTTCGTCGGTCAGCAGGGTGCTCACGGCCTCCACGGGGATGGGGTGGCCGTCCTTGTGCACGTTGACGCTCTCGCGCGTGACGGTGCGCTGGCTCTCGTCGCCCGCGGCCACGGCCTCGCGCCGCAGGCGCAGCCGCTCCTGGGCGGCCGCCTGGGTCGCGGGCGGGATCATGTCGTTGAAGCTCAGGCCGGAGACTTCGTCCGGTGTGTAGCCGAAGAGTTTTTCCACCGAGGGGCTGGCATAGACGAAGCGGTCGCGATCGAAATCGTAGAGCCAGACCACGTCGCTGCTGTTCTCGGCCAGCAGCCGGTACTGGGCTTCGCTCTCGCTCAGCGTCTTCTCCACCCGGCGCAGCTCCTCCAGGTCGCGCAGCGAGCGCAGGCGGCGCTGGCGCTCGTCGTGCAGGTAGAGCGCGCCGCCCAGGGCCAGCAGGGCCAGCGCGCCGGCGAGCACCATCCAGGCGCTGCGCATCAGGGCATTGCCCAGCAGCTCGGCGCGATCCTGCTTGGCGATCAGCCACCACTCGGTGTCGCCGATGCGCTGCATCACGGCATAGGAGGGCACGCCCCGGTAGTCCAGGCCCTCGACCATCCTGCCCGCCTCCACTTCGCCGCGCAGCGCGCGCCCGGTGAGCTGCGCGGCGTTCAGCGGCAGGGTCTTGCGCATCGCGGCGTCCCGCTCGTGGCGCAAGTCGCTGAGGAAGAGAATGCGGTCGTTGTCCTGGCGGAAGAGGAAGGTCTCGGCGCTCTTTTGCGGCAGCGGCCAGTCGGTCAGGGCGGGGTGCAGGTAGTCGGGCGGGTCCACGTGCAGCACCAGGGCGGCCGGATGCGGGCTGTCACCCGCCAGCGGCGCCACGAAGGCCAGGCGCAGGCGGCCCTGGCTGTCGCGCCAGGGCCCGGCCCGGCGCGGCTCGGCCAGCGTGAGCGCGCGCAGCACCTCCAGGTGCAGGGCGGGCTCGGTGAAGGGCGCCTCGTCGGGGCGGCCGACCAGGCGGTCGGGTTCGTTGCTGTCGAAGGCCCGGCGGCCCTGGACGTCGATGATCTCCACGTGCGGGAAGGTCGCACCGGCATCCTTGCTGAAGCTCCCCAGGAACTGCTGCAGGCGCAGGCCGACCACCGGGTCGCTGCGCTCGCGCCAGAGCAGCCACTGCTGGCGCAGGTAGACCGAGCGCTGGGCCCAGGCCGCGTCGGACAGGCGCTCCTGGTGCCAGGTCCAGAGCTCGCGCGACTTGGACTCGGAGATGGCCAGCAGCTGGGCGTAGGCCTTTTCCTTCTCCTCGCGCAGGCCGTTCCAGACGGCCAGCACCACCAGGGCGGTGACCGCCACCGCGAGCAGGGTGAAGACGGCCAGGGGCCGGCGGCGCACCGGGCCCGGCTCCAGCAAGGCTTCGGCCGGCCCGGGCCGGGCGCGCAGCATGAAGAAAAGCAGGGCCGAGGTGACGGCCACGAAGACCCAGCCCTTGAGCGTGCTGGCCAGCAGGATCAGCCCCGGCTCCTTGAACAGCCAGTTCACCGCCCGGTCCGACAGCAGGATCCAGAGCGCGGCAAAACCGGCATAGACCAGCACCACGGTGAAGATCCGCTGCGTGCCCAGGGGGGCAGGACGGGCGGTGGCCGAAGGCGGGTTCATGGGGCGGCTTACAGCGCGAAGATCTTGCCCGGGTTCATGATGTTCTGCGGATCCAGCGCGCGCTTGATGGTACGCATCATGTCCACGGCACCGCTGCCGGCTTCCTCGACCAGGAAACCCATCTTGTGCAGGCCCACGCCGTGTTCGCCAGTACACGTGCCGCCCAGGCGCAGCGCGCGCTGCACCAGCTGGTGGTTGAGCTGCTCGGCCAGGGCGCGCTCGGCGGCGCTGTCGGGGTCGATCAGGTAGCCCATGTGGAAGTTGCCGTCGCCCACGTGACCGACCATGAAGTAGGGGATGCCGCTGGCCTCGACCTCGGCCACGCTCTCGAGCACGGCCGTGGCCAGCTGCGAGATCGGCACGCAGGCATCGGTGGTGATGGCGCGGCAGCCCGGACGCGACTGCAGGCCGGCGAAATAGGCCATGTGGCGCGCGCTCCACAGGCGGGTACGCTCCTCAGGGGTGCTGGCCCATTCGAAGGCCTGGCCGCCGAACTCGGTGGCGATCTCCTGCACCGTCTCGGCCTGTTCCTGCACGCCCGCGGGCGAGCCATGGAATTCCATCAGCAGCATGGCCTCTTCACGCAGGCTGAGCCTGGAGTGGGCGTTGACGGCGCGCACGGTGTTGGCGTCGATCAGTTCCACGCGGGCGATCGGGATGCCCATCTGGATGATCTGGATGGTGGTGCGCACCGCGGCCTCGATGCTGGGGAAGGAGCAGACGGCGGCCGAGATGGCCTCGGGCAGGGGATAGAGCTTGAGCGTGATCTCGGTCATCACGCCCAGCGTGCCCTCGCTGCCGACAAAGAGGCGCGTGAGGTCGTAGCCGGCGCTGCTCTTCTTGGCGCGCGTGCCGGTGCGGATCACCTCGCCGCTGGCCGTCACCACCTCCAGCGCCAGCACGTTCTCGCGCATGGTGCCGTAGCGCACGGCATTGGTGCCGCTGGCGCGCGTGGCACACATGCCGCCCAGGCTGGCGTCCGCACCCGGGTCGATGGGGAAGAAGAGCCCGGTGCTCTTGATCTCGTCGTTGAGCTGCTTGCGCGTCACGCCCGGCTGCACGGTGACCGTCAGGTCCTCGGCGTTGACCGACAGGACCTGGTTCATGCGGCTCACGTCCACGCTGATGCCGCCCTCGATGGCCAGCAGATGGCCTTCGAGCGAGGAGCCCACGCCGTAGGGGATCACGGGCACGGCGTGCTGGCTGGCCAGGCGCACAGCCTCGGCCACCTCGGCCGTGCTCTCGGCAAACACCACGGCGGCCGGCGGCGGCACCGTGGTGTACGCCGACTCGTCGCGGCCATGCTGTACCCGCACCGCCATGGCGGTCGAGCAGCGCTCGCCGAAGCGGGCCTTGAGGGCCTCGACCAGGGCCGCGGGCACGGGGCGCTGGTGGGCTTCGGGCTGCAGCTGGAGGGAAGACGTGGGTGCGTTCATGGGGTTCTCCGTCGCGTGCGGGCTGGTGCACGACAGGGTGGGGAATAATGTCCTGATTGTGCGCCCGGCCAGCCGGCCGGGCGCTGCTGCATCACATTGTCTTCCAAGGTTGCCATCATGGGAAATCGCCTCACACAGATCGCCACCCGCACCGGGGACCAGGGCACGACGGGCCTGGGCGACAACCAGCGTGTCTCCAAGAACAGCCTGCGCGTGCACGCCATGGGCGAGGTGGACGAGCTCAATTCCCACATCGGCCTGCTGCTCTGCGAAGACATGCCCGCCGATGTGCGCGAGCTGCTGGTGGAGATCCAGCACCAGCTCTTCAACCTGGGCGGCGAACTGTCCATCCCCGGCTATGAACTGCTCAAGCCCGAAGCCGTCCTGGCCCTGGACCAGGCGCTGGCGACCTACAACGAGCAGCTGCCGCGCCTGCAGGAGTTCATCCTGCCGGCCGGCTCGCGCGCCGCGGCCCAGGCCCATGTCTGCCGCACCGTGGCGCGCCGCGCCGAGCGCGCGCTGGTCGCCCTGGGCAACGAGGAGGCCATCAAGGACGCCCCGCGCCAGTACCTCAACCGCCTCTCGGACCTGATGTTCGTGCTGGCGCGCGTGCTCAACCGCATGAATGGCGGCGATGATGTGTACTGGAAGAGCGAGCGCCTGAAGAACGCCTGAGCCCGCCCATGAAAAACGCCCGCCAGGAGAGCCCGGGCGGGCGTTGTCGTTTGGACGGTGCCAGCGTCAGCGCTTGCGGTTCAGCAGCGCGTACAGCAGGATGGCGCCGAAGGTGGCGGTCCCGATGCCGCCGAGCGCGAACTGGCCGAACTTGAGCGTGAAGTCGCCCGTGCCCAGCACCAGGGTGACGGCCGCGACGATGAGGTTCTTGTTCTCGCTGAAGTCCACCTTGTTGTCGACCCAGATCTTGGCGCCGGCAATCGCGATGAGGCCGAAGACCACGATGGAGACGCCGCCCATGACGGGCAGGGGAATGGCCTGGATCACGGCGCCGAACTTGGGGCTGAAACCCAGCAGCACGGCGATGGCGGCGGCCACGACGAAGATGGCCGTGGAGTAGATCTTGGTGGCGGCCATGACGCCGATGTTCTCGGCATAGGTGGTCACGCCCGTGCCGCCGGCCGAGCCGCTGACCATGGTGGCCACGCCGTCGCCGATGAAGGCCTTGCCCATGTAGGGGTCCAGGTTGCGGCCGGTCATGGCCGTCACGGCCTTGATGTGGCCCAGGTTCTCGGCCACCAGGATGATGGCCACGGGCGCGATCAGCAGCATGGCGTTGGCTTCGAACACCGGGGCGGCGAAGCTGGGCAGGCCGAACCAGGCGGCGTTGGCGATGCCGCTGAGGTCCAGGGGCTTGCCCAGGCCGAAGCCGTTGGTCAGGATGGCGTAGATCACGGAGGCGACGATCAGGCCCACCAGGATGAGCAGGCGCTGGATCATGCCCCGGGTCAGCACGGCCACCAGGCCCACGCTGACAAAGGTGACGAGCTGCATCCAGGCGTCGAAGTTGCTGGCCGCCATGTTCTTGACCGGGATGCCCGCGAGGTTCAGGCCGATCACGGCCACCACGGCGCCGGTGACCACCGGGGGCATGAAGCGCTCGATCCAGCCCGTGCCGATGGCCTGCACGATGACGCCGATCAGCGTGTACACCACGCCGCAGGCGATGATGCCGCCCAGGGCCACGCCGATGTTGGCGTTCGGTCCCTTGCCCGCATAGGCTGTGGCCGCGATCACCACGCCGATGAAGGCGAAGCTCGAGCCCAGGTAGCTCGGTACCTTGCCGCCGGTGATGAAGAAAAAGATCAGCGTGCCGATACCGCTCATCAGGATGGCGATGTTGGGGTCGAAGCCCATGAGGATGGGCGCGAGCACGGTGGCACCGAACATGGCGATCACGTGCTGCACGCCCATGACGGCGGTCTGCGGCCAGGGCAGGCGTTCGTCGGGGGCGATCACGCCGCCCTGCTGCAGCACGCTGGCGCTCTTTTCGGTCCATTGGAACAGACTCATGCGGGGACTCCTTGAAGACGGGGGTGCCGCGATGCTAAGTGGGCCCGAACACGCCGTCCAGCGCCGGTGGGGCAGGGCGCAAAATACGGCAAGATTCGCGTTGTTTTTCAACCTCTGGCAGGATTTCCGAACATGATCACCCTCGACCCGGCGGCCCGCGCTCACGTGCACCTGATCGACCACCCGCTGGTGCAGCACAAGCTGACCCTGATGCGCAAGAAGGAGGCCAGCACCAGCAGCTTCCGTCGCCTGCTCAACGAGCTGGCCAGCCTCATGGTCTACGAGGTCTGCCGCGACCTGCCCATGCAGGAGGTGCAGATCGAGACACCGCTGGAGACCATGGCGAGCAAGGTCATCGACGGCAAGAAGCTGGTCTTCGCCAGCATCCTGCGCGCGGGCAACGGCATCCTGGACGGCATGCTGTCCGTGGTGCCCGGCGCGCGCGTGGGCCACATCGGCCTGTACCGCGACCCCCAGACCCTGCAGGCCGTGGAGTACTACTTCAAGATGCCCAAGGCCATGGAGGAGCGCGACGTGATCGTGGTCGACCCCATGCTGGCCACGGGCAACTCGGCCGCCGCCGCCGTGGCGCGCCTCAAGCAGTGCAAGCCGCGCTCGATCAAGTTCCTGTGCCTGCTGACCTGCCCCGAGGGCATCGTGACGATGTACAAGGAGCACCCGGACGTGCCCATCTACACCGCCGCCATCGACCGCGAGCTCAACGACCACGGCTACATCCTGCCGGGCCTGGGCGACGCCGGCGACCGCATCTTCGGCACGCAGTAAACGCTCCGGGGCCTGCACCATGCAGCAGTACTGGCTCATGAAGTCCGAGCCGAGCGAGGTCTCGGTGGACGATGCGCTGGCCGCCCCGCGCGCCACCGTGCCCTGGACCGGGGTGCGCAACTACCAGGCGCGCAACTTCATGCGCGACGCCATGCGCGTGGGCGACGGTGTGCTGTTCTACCACTCCAGCTGCGCCGAGCCGGGCATCGTGGGCATCGCCCGGGTGGCCTCCGGCCCCTATCCCGACCCCACCCAGTTCGATCCGGCCTCGCCCTACTTCGATGCGGCCTCCAGACCCGAGGCGCCGCGCTGGCTGCTGGTGGACGTGCAGGTGCTGCACAAGACGCGCAACCTGACTTTGCCCGTGCTGCGTGCCGATCCCGCCCTGGCCGGGCTGCGGGTCCTGCAAAAAGGCAACCGCCTGTCCATCACCCCGGTCGAGCCGACGCACTGGCAGCACATCCTGCAGGTCCTGGGCCTGGCGGGCGAAGGCGGCCCCGTGGTGGCCTGAGAGCCGCAGCTTTTCACGAAATCCCGTCCGGCGTGCGCGGGGCCCGGCGTTGCCGGCGGCGGAATTCGGGTAATCTGAACATCCAACCACGGACGGAGGGGTGCGGACATGACCGGGCGCAGGCGCTTTCTCGT
>JAYNNS010000004.1:7465-21825 GCA_038112835.1 Curvibacter sp.
CGCGAGGCCCAGGCCTTGCGCGAGGTGGCTGATGCCGGACAGCTGGCGGCGGCCTGGGCGGGCCCGTCCCTGGCACGGGCCAGCACGGCGCAACGCGTGACCCTGGCCGTGCCCGGACCGGGCAACCTGCTCTTTCTGCCGCTGTCGCTGGCGCCACGCATCGGCGCCGACCGTGCCGAGGGCCTGGCCCTGGACATCCTCCACGTCGGGGGCGGCCCCCAGGCCCTCCGCTCGATGCTGGAGCTCAATTGCGACTTCGCGGCGGCCGGCCTGTCGGCGCTGGCCTTGCAGAAGCACAACGGCAAACCGGTGCGCTGCATCGTCGGCATGACGCGCGTGCCAGCCTACACCCTGCTCGTGCGCAGCGAACTGCGCGGCCAGGTGCGCCAGATCGCAGACCTGCGCGGCCGGGTCGTCGGCGTCAAGGGCCATGTGCCGGGGGGGCGCTCCACCTCCCAGCTCTTTGCCGAATACCTGCTCGCGCTGGCCGGCGTGGCGCCCGACCAGGTCAACTACGTCTCGGCCGGCCAGTCCTACGACAGCCAGCATGCGGCCCTGGCCTCGCGTGCCGTGGACGCGGTGGTCGCCGACGAACCTTTCGCCACGCGGCTGGCCCAGCAGCAGGTCGCCTATGTGCTGGCCGACTACCACGACCCCGAGACCACGCGCCGCCTCATGGGCGGCCTGTTCCTCAATGCCGTGCTCGGGACACGCGAGGACGTGATCAGCCAGCGCCCCGAGCTCGTGGGCCGGGTGGTGCGCGCGGTGCAGCGCAGCCTGGGCTGGATCGCGGGCCACACGGCCGCGCAGATGCTGGAGGCGCTGGCGCCGCCGCCCGAGGAACGCGCCACCCTGCTGGAGGTGTTGCGGCGGCGCAAGGCGATCTACGCCCCGGACGGGCGTTTTGTCGAGGAGCAGCTGGCGGCGGTGCAGCGCTTTCTCTACGCCACCGAGCCGGTGATGAAGGCCCAGGGTTTCCGCCTGGACAGCGTCATCGACGCCCGCTGGGCCGGGCGCGTTTCCTGAGGCGACGCACCGACGATGTCGCCCCCCAGCCGTTTCGAAACCACCCAGGGCCGCAGCACCTTCTGGCACGAGCTGGCCACCCGCGACAGCCTGCAGCGCCAGCTCATCGCCCGCTTCGCCCTGGTGTTCCTGCTCGTCACGCTCAGCGGCAGCCTGCTGGTCCTGCTGGGCTACCAGACCCTGGCCCAGCAGACCCAGCGGCGCAGCGCCGACGAAGCCGCCCAGCACCTGACCCGGCGTTACCAGGCGCAGCAGGACTACTGGCTGCGCAACGCCGACGAGGTCAAGGCGCAGATCGACTTCATGCGCATCTTTGCCGGCCAGAACCGACAGGACAGCTGGCTGCGCCTGCGCGCCTTCTTCGCGGCGCTCGAGGGCAAGCTCGACCGCTTCCCCTCGGGGGTGGTCCTCGATCCGCAAGGGCGGCCGGTGTTCCGCTACGGTCTCGAAGGCGAGGCCCTGGAGCAGCGCTTCCTGGCCGATCCCAACCTGGCGCGCTGGTTCTACAGCCCGCAGCGCCACAGCCTGCACGAGGTTGTCTCGGTGCCGCTGTGGCTGGGCCAGCAGGGCCAGGGCCGGCTGGTGCTGCTGCAGCCGGTGGACAACGGCGTGCTGCGCCAGCTGGGGGCGCCGGACATCCGGCTCTACCTGGTGCACGAGGGCCGGGTGCTGGCCAGCGCGGGCGGCGCGCAGGATTACCAGCGCCAGGTCGCGGTGGACTACAGCGGCCCGCTCGACGACGAGGGTGGCCAGCGCCATGAGCAGCGCGTGCTGTCGCTGTACGACCCCGCGGGGCCGCAACTGGTGCTGCAGGAAAAGGTGGTGCGCGTGCTGTCGCCGCCGCTGGTGCTGGCCGGCAGCTTCACGCTCATGGCGCTGCTGGCGGCGGTGCTGTGGCTGGTGCTGGGCCGCTGGGCCAGCCGCCTGACGCAGCGCGTGGACCATCTGCGCCGCGCCAACGCCCAGTTCGCGCACGAGCACCGGCTCAGCCCGGCCGTGGAGCGCGCGCTGGCCCAGGCCGAGACCGAGCCCGACGAGATCGGCGAGGTCACCGCGGCCAGCCGCGCGCTGATGCAGAGCGTGCTGCAGCACGACGAGGAGCACTTCGCCCATCTGCAGACCCTGGACATGCTGGAGGAGGGCGTGGTGGAGCTTGCGCCCGACGGCCGCTACCTGCGGGCCAGCCCGGGCTGGGCGCGGCTGGCGGGCATCGAGCTGCAACCGGGCGCGCGCATCTTCGACCACATCCACCTGGAGGACGTGGAGAACCTGCGCCACCAGTTCCTGAGCCTGGTGGACGGGGAAAAGACCAGCCTCAGCGGCCGCCTGCGCCTGCGCCGCCCCGACGACAAGGAGGTCTGGATCGAGTACCGCTTCATCAGCGGCACGCGCCGCGGCGGCAGCGTGCGCGGCGTGCTGCGCGACATCACGCAGAGCTACCAGCTGGAGAAGCATGTCACCCACATGGCCCTGCACGACGCGCTCACCGGTCTGCCCAACCGCGTGCTGCTCGAAGACCGCTGCAAGATGGCGCTGCGCAGCGCCGAGCGCAACGGCCTGACCGTGGCCCTGGGCTTCCTGGACCTGGACCACTTCAAGCACGTCAACGACCAGTTCGGCCACAAGACCGGCGACGAACTGCTGGTGGCACTGGCCACGGCCATGCGCAAGTGCCTGCGCGCGGGCGACACGCTGGCGCGCTGAGGTGGCGACGAATTCGTGGTGCTGCTGCCCGATCTGAGCAGCCAGGCCGATGCCGAAGACGCGATCAGCAAGCTCGCGGCCGTCTGCCAGACCTCCATCCTGCTGGGTGACACCGAGTTCAACGCCACCTTCAGCATGGGCGTGGCGCTGTACCCGGCGGACGCCAAGAATGTCGAAACCCTGCTCTCGCAGTCCGACCGCGCCATGTTCGCGGCCAAGCAGCAGGGCCGCAACACGGTGCGCTTCTTTGCCGAGATCGCCCAGCGCGAGGAAGACCGCAAGGCGCTCTACATCCAGAACCGCCTGGCCACGGCCATCCGCGAGGGCCGCATCCGCACCTGGTTCCAGCCCATCGTCGACGCGAAGACGCGCCGCGTGGTCAGCTGCGAGGCGCTGGCGCGCTGGCACGACGAGACCTACGGCTGGGTCTCGCCGGCCACCTTCGTGCCCATGGCCGAGAACCTGGGCCTGATCCGCGAGATGGGGCAGCAGGTCTGGCGCCAGGCCATCGACAGCCTGCACCGCTGGCGCGAGCGCGGCCTGGACATGCGCATCTCCGTCAACGTCTCGCGCCGCCAGCTCTTCACGCCCACCTTCACGGCCGACCTGCTCGAAGACCTGGACCGGCTCGCGATCCCCGTTTCCGTCGTGGACCTGGAGATCACCGAGAGCGTGGCCATGGAGGACGCCGAGCACACGGAGAAGCGTCTGGCCGAGCTGACCGAGGCGGGCTTCGGCATCGCCATCGACGACTTCGGCACCGGCTATTCCTCGCTCTCGCAGCTGCACGACATGCCGGCCTCCAAGATCAAGATCGACATCTCCTTCGTGCGCCGTGCCCAGACCGAGCAGGGCAGCCAGCTGATCCAGGCCGTGGTCAAGATTTCCTCGGCCTTCGGCCTGCAGACCGTGGCCGAAGGCGTGGAGAGCGCGGACATCGCCGACGTGCTCACGCGCCAGGGTGTCACCCTGCTGCAGGGCTACCACTTCGGCAAGCCCATGGGTGCCGAGGACTTCGAGCGCTACCTGGCGGACAACTTCAGCGCGGGCTGAGCGGACGCTTCACGCAGCGCGTGACCTCGGCCAGCGGCTTGGCGGTACTGGCGTGCCGAAGCAGCGCGGGGCTGTGCGCACGGCCCAGACGGGGCCGTCGTGGTCCGCGGCCGACCTCGGGGGACGGCGGCCCTGGCCCGTCCTTTCAGTAAAAGATCCAGTCGCGGTTGCTGCGCGGGATGCTGCGCAGCGAGTCGAGGGCGGCGAGCACGCCGCGCAGCAGCAGGTAGACGGCCAGGCCGATGACGATCATTCCCATGGGAGCTCCTTTCTTCGCACGGTTGTGCGAAATTGGGGTGGACGAAGGCGGATGGCAGGGCGCCGGGTGTTGGCCTAGGCGAGGTAGCTGGCCCGCAGCCGCTGCCAGCTGCTGCGGGCGCGGGCCGGGGCGCCGGGATCGCGCAGGAAGCGCGCATCGTGCAGCAGGCCGATGGCGATGCCGTAGATCTCGCCGACCAGCTGCTCGGGCGCGGTATCGGCGCGCAGATGGCCGGACTCGACGGACTGCAGCACGCTGCGGCGCAGGGCGGCGCGCCAGCGCGTGATCTCCTGCAGCAGGAAGTCGCGCAACTCGCCTTCGCGGTCGTCGAGCTCGAAGGCGCCCGGTATATAGATGCAGCCATGGTGCGGCTCGGGCCGGGCCAGGCGGGCGATCCAGCGCTCGACGATGGCATCCAGCCGCGGCAGGCCCTTGGGCTGCTGCATGGCGGGGGTGAAGACCTCGGCCAGGAAGCGGCGGCCGAATTCCTCGACCACCGCCTTCTGCAGGGTCTCGCGCGAGCCCACGCGCGAGAAGACGCCGCTCTTGGACAGGCCGACCCGGTCGGCCACGGCCTGCAGGGTCAGCGCCTCCAGCCCTTCGGCGGCGACCAGGTCCATGCCGGCACCGATGATGGCGGCGCGGGTCAGCTCGCTCTTGGTGGTTTTGGTGTCGGGCGTCATGCAGGCTAATTTAGCACAACTGTGCGAAATAACAAGAAGCAACCGATGCCGACAAACCGTGACAGCCATGTGTAAGCGGAACCCCAACTTCTGTTACGCCCAAGTACGTTTGGTTACATCTACACATATCTCGCAACAAATTGGCTTACCTCGTAACGAATTGAGGGGTGTGCGGGGAGGGGGGGGCTTCATAGAATTTTGACCATGCAGTCCGTTTCATAGCGCCGGACGTCGTTGGAAACCTCACCGCCGGCCTGGGCCGGAACCAGCCATGTGCCAGAACAACAAGCAAAGACAGCAAGGCTTCACCCTCATCGAGTTGATGATCACCGTCGCGGTGATCGGCATTCTCACGGCCGTCGCCCTGCCTTCCTATCAGCAGGCCATGCGCAAGTCGCATCGGGCCGAGGCGCAATCGGCGCTGATGAACATCGCCTCGCGTCAGCAGCAGATGCTGGTGGACACGCGGCGCTATGTGGGCACCGTGGCGGAGCTCAACACCAGCGTGCCGTCCAAGGTCACGGCGCGCTACACCATCACGATCACGCTGGGCACGGGCACGGCCCCCGGCTTCACCGCCAGCGCCGAACCCCTGGGCGACCAGGCCCGGGACAGCTGCGGCACCCTGTCCATCGACCAGACCGGCCGCAAGCTGCCGGACAACTGCTGGTAACAGGAGCAGGCCATGCGCGATGGACCGACCCCGAGACGGGCCCGCGGCTTCACGCTGATCGAGCTGATGACCGTCGTGGTCATCCTCACGGTGCTGACGCTGGTGGCTGCGCCGGGTCTGCAATCCCTGATCAGCGGCCAGCGCGCCCGCTCGGCGGCGCATGACCTGATCTCGGACCTGATCCTCGCGCGCAGCGAAGCCGTCAAGCGCAACCGCGACGTGGTGCTGGCACCGGTCACCGAATGGAGCGCCGGCTGGCGCGTGCAGACGGCCAGCACAGCCGAACTGATCGGCCAGCGCAACCCGGTGGGCGGGGAGGTGCGGATCACCCGCTCGCCCGCCCAGGTCACCTATGACGCCTCGGGCCGCCTCAGCGGGGCCGCGGCAACCGTGCGCTTCGAGGTGTTCGACGGCCGGCAGAACTACCGCTGCATCTCGATCGATCCCTCGGGCCAGCCGAGCACCCAGACAAAGGCCTGTCCATGAGCCGACATCACGTACGACAGCGCCGCCATCCGAGCCAGCGCGGCGGCGCCATGATCGAGGTGCTGGTCTCGATGCTCATCGTCGCCTTCGGCATCGTCGGCATGTTCGGCATGCAGACGCAGTCGACCGTGTCGCAGATGGAGAGCTACCAGCGGGCCCAGGCCCTGGTGCTGGTGCGCGACATGGCGCAGCGCATGGAATCCAACCGCAACCAGCTCGCGGCCTACCTGGGCAGCGACATCGGCACGGCGTCGCCGGGCGACTGCAGCGCCGCGACCAGCACGGCCGCGCGCGATGTCTGTGAATGGGGCCTGCTGCTCCAGGGCTCGGCCGAGGTCCTGGGCGGCAGCAAGGTCGGGGCGCTGATCGGTGCGCGCGGCTGCATCACCCAGCCGGACCCGACCGGCCAACCGCAGGTCTACCTGGTAGCGGTGGCCTGGCAGGGACTGCGCGAGACGGGCGCGCCCGGCGTGGCCTGCGGCAAGGACGCCTACAGCACCGAGGCCGCGCGGCGCGCGGCCACCCTGGTGCTCCAGATCTCGGTGCTGTCATGAACCGAACCCTTCCTCGAACCGTCATGCGCGAACGCGGGGTCACGCTGGTCGAGCTCATGGTGGCCATGGCCATCGGCCTCATCGTCGTGGCCGGCCTGTCGCTGATGTTTGCCAACAGCAGCCGCTCGGGGCGGGAACTGGAAGGCACCTCGCGCCAGATCGAGAACGGTCGCTATGCGGCCGAGCTGCTGGCGCAGGAGATCGCGGCCGCGGGCTTCTACGGCGATGTGCCGCAGCAGGGCGCGGTCTACACGGAACCCGGGGCCTGCAGCACCGACGTGGCCCTCCTGGGCTGGGACCAGGCGAGCAAGAAACGGCCGGTGGCGCTGGAAGGCAAGAGCGCCAGCGAGCTGGGCACGCTGGCCTGCGTCACCCAGCCGCTGCCCGGCAGCGCCGGCCTGGTGCTGCGCCGCGCGGACACGGTGCCCACGGCCCAGGCCGACATCGACGACAGCAAGGGCATCGGCTATGTGCAGACCTCGCAGTGCAATGCCGACCCGGCCAATATCGAATACCTCTTCGGCAGCCAGAAGAGCGGCTTCACGCTGCGCAACCTGAACTGCACCGGCCCGGGCCAGGTGCGGCGCTACCTGAGCCGCATTTACTACGTCGCCGCCTGCAACGAGTGCGCAGGGACCGCCGCCGATACCGTGCCGACGCTCAAGCGCGCCGAGCTGCAGGGCGCGGACGTGGTGGTGACGCCGCTGGCCACGGGCATCGAGCGGATGGCGGTCGAATACGGCTTCGACACCGACTACGACGGCACGCCGGACACCTACCGCACCGGCCCGAACGCCACGCCGGGCACCGAGGACGGCAAGTGGTCCAACGTGGTCACGGCCCGCATCTATGTGCTGGCCCGGGCCGCGGAGGTGACGGCAGGCTATGTGGACAGCAAGACCTATGTGCTCGGCCTGAGCGGCACCCTGGGGCCGTTCAACGACGCCTACAAGCGCAAGGTCTTCGTCACCACGGCCAAGATCCAGAACGTGGCCGGGCCGAGGGAGCGGTGAGATGAAGCGGATGCAGGCATTGCAGCACACCACGCAGCGCGGGGCCACCCTGATCGTGACCCTCATCTTCCTGATGGTCATGAGCCTGCTGAGCGTCACGCTCTTCAACATCACCTCGACCAACACGCGCATCACCGGCAATGCCCAGGTGCGCAACGAGGCCCTGGCCGCCGCCCAGGTGGCCCTGGCCTCGACCATCAGCGACACGCAATTCGCCACCAATCCGGCCCTGATCGCCGCCACGCCCTTCACGGTGGACGTGGACGGGGACGGCCGGGTGGACTACAGCGTCAAGCGTGATCCGCGGCCGCGCTGCAACAAGGTCAAGACCCTCAAGGCCAATGAGCTCGATCCGGCCATCCCGGCGGACCTGGCGTGCATGGGCTCGGCCGCGGCCAGCAACAGCGGCATCGACTCGGCCCTGACGGGTTCGGCCACGGGCGACTCGATGTGCGCCAACAGTGAATGGAACATCCGTGCCTCGGTGTCGGATCCGGCCAGCCATGTCGAAGTGGCGATCAACCAGGGGGTTTCGCTGCGCGTGCTGGTGTCCGATGCGGACAGTGCGTGCAAGTAAAGCCTGAGACGAGAGGCAGCGATGAAGACTGAACACCACCATGCATTCCATCGGACCTGGGGCCGCCTGCTGCGCACGGGCGCCATCGGCCTGACGCTGCTCGCCGCGCTGGGCCGTGGCCAGGCGGAAGACATCGACATCTATTCCGGGATCAGTTCCAGCACCGACAAGCCCAATGTGCTGTTCATCTGGGACAACTCGGCCAACTGGAGTTCCACCGTCTTCGGGGCGCCCAACTGCTACTACAAGGACAACGGCGTCACGACGACCGACGGGCCGCGCGCGGGGGACCAGGGCACCAAGTTCGCGATCGAGAAGTGCGCCATCTACAACGTGATCGACGCCTTGCCGGTAGCCAGCGACGGCAGCGCGCTGTTCAACGTCGGCATCATGTTGATGAACGAGTCGCCCAACAACGGCGGCTACCCGCGCATCGCGTTCACGCCGCTGACCAACGCCAGCAAGGCGATCTTCAAGACCTTCATCCGCAATCTGGACATCGGCGGCGACAAAGGCAGCAACGCCGACTACGGCCAGGCCATGTACGAGGCCTACCTCTACTACAAGGGCATGAGCCCGCTCAACGGCGCGCTGGGCCTGAAGCGCGATGCCGCAGCTTTCCTGGGCAGCGGTGCCTACAACAGCCCGGCCGGCGCCTCCTGCGCGCACAACTACATCATCGTGATCGGCAACGGTTCGCCACAGACCTCCAACCCGGAGCGCAACGTGAGCAACCTGATGGCCGCGCGCATCGATGCCGACTTCCCGGACATGTCGGTCACCGACCGCAATGCGCTCAAGGCCGAAATCGTGAACGCCGCACTGGGCAACGACCAGGCCGACTGGGTGGACGAGATGGCGCGTTTTGTCGCGCAGACCGACATCAGCACCAACGACGGCAGCCAGGGCATCACCACGCATGCGATCGCCGTGCTCAAGGGCAACGGCAGTGACGGCACCTTTCCGGCCCTGATGAAGAGCACCGCCACCTACGGCGGCGGCAGCTACTACCAGGGCTCCAGCGTGGACGCCATCGTCCTCGCCCTGCTGGACATCTTCAACCAGCTGCAGGCGGTCAACAGCGTGTTCTCCTCGGCCAGCCTGCCGGTCAGCGTGAACGCGCGCGGCACCTACCTGAACCAGGTCTACATGGGCATGTTCCGCCCGGACGACCAGGCCCGTCCGCGCTGGCGCGGCAACGTCAAGCAGTACAAGTTCTCCTACGATCCCGTGACCGACTCGATCGGCCTGACCGACGTGAACGGCCAGTCCATCGTCAGCGCCGCGACCGGCTTCATCGCGCCGGGTGCTGTCTCCTACTGGACCGAGGACAGCAATTTCTGGCTCAACCAGCCCATGGGCACGCCGGCCTCGTCCTCGGACAAGCCGGACGGCGAGGTGGTGGAAAAGGGCGGCGCGGCCCAGCGCCTGCGCACGCGCTACCAGACCTCGCAGACCGAGCGCCGGGTCTACACCTGCATCCCGCCGGCCTGCAGCGAGGGCACGACGCTGTCCTCGGGGGCCGGCAACCAGTTCGTCGACGGCAACAGCGCGATCACCCAGGCCGCGCTGAATGCGGGCAGCAGCAGCGAGCGCAGCGACATCATCAACTGGATCCGGGGCACCGACAACGCGGGCGACGAAAAGGGCCCGGGCGGCACCACCACCATCCGTCCCAGCGCGCACGGTGATGTGCTGCATTCGCGACCGGCGGTCGTCAACTACGGCGGTTCGACCGGGGTGGTCCTGTTCTACGGCGCCAACGATGGCCTGCTGCACGCCGTGGACGGCAACCAGACCGGCAGCGGGGCGGGCGAGGAGCTCTGGACCTTTGCGGCGCCCGAGCATTTCGGCAAGTTCAAGCGCCTGCGCGACAACACGCCCGACATCCGGCTGTCGACCACGGCCGACGTGCTGACCACCGCCAAGCCGCGCGACTACATGATGGACGGGCCGATCGGCATCTACCAGAAGATCAACGCGGCCGGAGAGAACGAGCGGGTGCACCTGTACGTCGGCATGCGCCGCGGCGGACGGGCGGTTTATGCCTTTGACGTGACGACCCCGACCCAGCCGCGTTTCCTGTGGAAGCGCAGCCCCTCCGACGCCGGTTTCGAGCGCCTGGGCCAGACCTGGTCCGAGCCCAAGGTGGCCTTCGTCAAGGGCTGGAACAACCCGGTGCTGATCATGGGCGCGGGCTACGACGCGGCCGCCGAGGATGCACTGTCGCCGGGTACGACGACCATGGGCCACGCCGTGCTGGTGATCGATGCCATCGACGGCACGCTGCTGCGCGCGCTGCCGACCGACCGCAGCGTGGCGGCGGACGTGACGCTCATGGACGTGAACGTGGACGGCAAGATCGACCGCGCCTACGCCGTGGACCTGGGCGGCAACATCTACCGCATCGACTTCGAGACCGAAACCAGCAGCGACAAGACCTTCTGGTCGATCTACAAGCTGGCGGCCCTGCGGGGGGATGCGGCCTATCCGCGCAAGTTCTTCTTCGCCCCCGACGTGGTGCAGGCCCCGGGCTTCATCGCGGTCATGGCCGGCAGCGGTGACCGCGAGAAGCCCCTGAACCAGGTCTCGTCCGATGCCTTCTTCACGGTCTTCGACCGCAACATGGGCTACAAGCCCTCGGTCACGCCGACGCCCATCACGGTGGGCAGCCTGTCGCGGGTCGGGGACACCTCGACCCTGAGCCAGGACGGCTGCTACCTCGGCCTGCCCAGCGGGGAAAAGGTGGTCAATGCGCCGGCCACCTCGCTGGGGGTGACCTATTTCGCCACCAACAAGCCCTCGACCGCCAGCCCGACCAGCTGCCTCAGCAACCTGGGCCAGGCCAAGATCTATGCGGCGGCGCTGTTCTGCAAGACGCCCTCGGAGCAGGTCCTGACCGGCGGCGGCCTGCCGCCCTCTCCGGTGACGGGCATCGTCCAGGTCGAGTACACGCTCAACGGGCAGACCCAGACCAAGAACGTGGGCTTCATCATCGGCGCGCCCAACACCAAGAAGTCCGGCATCGAGGGCTCCAAGATCCAGCCCTCGGCCACGCCCGTGCGGCGCAAGAACTACTGGTACATCGAAGGGCAGAAATAAGGCGGCTGGCCCCCGGAGGCAGCCCGCGCCTGCGAGGCAGTGCTAGAGTCTTGCGCAGATCACAGCAACTGCGCAAGACATGCACGTCCCCTACATCCCCCAGGTCCGGCTCTACCGGGACTGGCTGCGCGCGCAGCGCGGCCTGGATTTCCCGGACTACGACGCGCTCTGGCGCTGGTCGGTCACCGATCTCGACGCCTACTGGCAGAGCATCTGGGACTGCTATGGCGTGTATTCGCCCACGCCGCACACGGCCGCGTTGGCCGACAACCGCATGCCGGGCGCGCGCTGGTTCCCGGGTGCCCAGCTCAACTACGCCCAGCAGGTGCTGCGCCACGTCCAGCCCGCGCATGCGGCCGGTTTCCCGGCCATCGTGAGCCATGACGAGCGCAGCCTGGCCGCCGGCGCGCCGGCGCGCGAGCTGGCCTGGCCCGAGCTCCAGCGGCAGGTGGCCTCGGTGGCCCTGCACCTGCAGGCCCAGGGCGTGGGCAAGGGCGACCGCGTCGTGGCCTATCTGCCCAATGTGCCCGAGGCCATGGTGGCCTTCCTGGCCGTGGCCAGCCTCGGTGCGATCTGGAGCCTCTGCGCGCCCGACATGGGCACGGCGGCCGTGCTGGACCGCTTCCGCCAGATCGAGCCCAAGGCGTTGATCGCCTGCGACGGCGTGCGCTACGGCGGGCGCGCGACGGACCGGCGCGAGGTGGTGGCCGAGCTCTGCGCCGCGCTGCCCAGCGTGCAACACCTGCTCGTCCTGCCCGTGCTCGACCTGCCGGCGCCCGCGCCGCGCGCCGGCGTGCACGTGGCCGCCTGGTCCCAGGCCGTGGCGCGTGACGATGCCCGCACGGCCGCCTTCAAGCCCCTGAGCGTGCCCTTCGACCACCCGCTCTGGGTGGTCTACTCCAGCGGCACCACGGGCCTGCCCAAGCCCATCGTGCACGGCCACGGCGGCATCCTGCTCGTGGCCCTGGCCTTCACGCTCAACACCGACATCGGCTGCAGCTATGCGCCCAACAGCTGGGGCGAGCGCTTCCACTGGTACAGCTCCACGGGCTGGGTCATGTGGAACTGCCAGCTCGGCGGCCTGCTCACGGGCACCACGGTCTGCCTCTACGACGGCAGCCCGGGCGGCGCCACCGTGGATGCCGCGGGCCACAAGTGCGCGCCGGACTGGACCACGCTCTGGCGCTTTGTGGCCGACACGCGCAGCACCTACTTCGGCGCCGGCGCCGCTTTCTTCGCCAATGTCATGAAAGCCGATGTCGATCTGCGCCAGTGCGGCGATCTCACGCGCGTGCGCGCCCTGGGTTCCACCGGTTCGCCGCTGTCCGAAGACGTGCAGCGCTGGACGAACGCGCAGATGCGGCGCGTGAACCCGCGCGCGGGTGGCACGCTGAAGCGTGCGGGCGACATCTGGTGGTCCAACATCTCGGGCGGCACCGATTTCGCGGGTGCCTTCATCGCCGGCTGCCGCGAGCTGCCGCAGGTGCCGGGCGAGATGCAGTGCCGCGTGCTGGGTTGCGCGGTCGAGGCCTGGAACGAGCAGGGTCAGCCCGTGACGGATGCCGTGGGCGAGCTGGTCTGCACCCAGCCCATTCCGAGCATGCCGCTCTACCTCTGGAACGACGACGGTCACAGACGCTACCTCGCGAGCTACTTCGACATGTATCCGGCGGGCCATGGGCGGCGGCCCGGTGGCGGCGATGCCGGGCCCGAGGCCGGACCGGCCTGGCGCCACGGCGACTGGCTGCGCATCACGCCGCGCGGCAGCTGCATCATCTACGGCCGCAGCGACGCCACCATCAACCGCCATGGCCTGCGCATGGGCACGAGCGAGCTCTACAGCGCGGTCGAGGCCCTGCCCGAGGTGCTCGACGCCATGGTCGTGGACCTGGAGTACCTCGGCCGCGAGAGCTACATGCCCTTGTTCGTGGTGCTGCGCCCGGGTTCCACCCTCGATGCCGCGATGAAGGCGCGCCTCAACGACGCGATCAAGACCGCGCTCTCACCCCGTTTCCTGCCCAACGAGATCCTGCAGGTGGCCGAGATCCCGCGCACGCTCACGGGCAAGAAGCAGGAGCTGCCGATCAAGAAGCTGCTGCTGGGCCAGCCGCTGGACAAGGTGGTCAACCGCGACGCCATGGCCAACCCGGGTTGCCTGGGCTGGTACGTGGAATTCGCGCAGCAGTACCTGGCGGCTCATCCGGCCGCCTGACGCTGCAGCCAGGCGGCCAAGGCGGCCAGCGCCGGGCGCGGCTCGCCGCGATCCGGCCACACCAGCCAGTAGCCGCGCCCGCTTTTCAGCGCATGCGGGCAGGCCACCACCAGTTCGCCGCGCGCCAGCTCGGGCTCGATCAGCAGGCGCGGCACCAGGGCCAGGCCCAGGCCCTGCGCGGCGGCGGCGGCGGTCATGGAGTAGAGTTCGTAGCGCGGGCCCGAAAGGGCCGCGGGCGCCTCGACCGCCAGGGCCTCGAACCACTGGCGCCAGGCTTCGGGGCGGGTGCTCTGCTGCAGCAGGGGCAGGGCGGCCAGCTCGTGCGGCTGCAGGCGCTTGCGCGTGCCGAGCAGCGCGGGTGCGCAGACGGGCACCACCTCCTCCTCGATCAGCAGCGTGGCCTGGGTACCGGCCCAGTTGGCCACCTGCTCGGCCGTGCCGGAATAGAGCGCGGCGTCGAAGCCGGTGTCGGCAAAGAGAAAGGGGCGCGTGCGGGTCTCGATGTGCACCACGAGTTCCGGGTGCTCGGCGGCCAGTGCCGGCAGGCGCGGCACCAGCCAGCGCGTGGCGAAGGTGGGCACGGCGGCCAGCGAGATGCTGCCGGCCGAGCCCTGGCGTGACATGGCGTCCAGCGTGTCGCGCTCCAGCGCCTGCAGGCGCGGCGCGATCTGGCGCGCGTAGTCGGCCCCCTCGGGGGTGAGCGCCACGCCGTGGCGGGTGCGGCGGAACAGGACCAGGCCCAGGAAATCCTCGAGGGCGCCGATCTGGCGCGAGACCGCGCCCTGCGTCAGCGCCAGCTCCTGCGCGGCCCGGGTGTAGCTCTCGTGCCGGGCCGCGGCGTCGAAGCAGGCCAGGGCCTGGAGCGAGGGGATCTTGCGGCGCATGGTGTGCGCAATATACACAAATAGAGGGCCTGGCCTGAGGTGCTCACTTTGGAAATCTGGTCAAGAAATGAGAAACACTCATCTCTGGATGCGCACTTCTCGTTTGCTGCGGGTGGCCGGCGGCCGTACCATCA
>JAYNNS010000004.1:21835-26016 GCA_038112835.1 Curvibacter sp.
GAGTACGACCATGGCCCATGCCACCTTCCACTGGGATGATCCCTTTCTGCTGGACCAGCAGCTCAGCGACGACGAGCGCATGGTGCGCGATGCCGCGGCCGCCTACTGCCAGGACAAGCTGGCCGCGCGCATGCCCGAGGCCTTCCGCCAGGAAAAAACCGACCCGGCCATCTTCCGCGAGATGGGCGAACTCGGCCTGCTCGGCCCGACCATCCCCACGCAGTACGGCGGTGCCGGTCTCAACTACGTGGCCTACGGCCTGATCGCACGCGAGGTCGAGCGTGTGGACAGCGGCTACCGCTCCATGATGAGCGTGCAGAGCTCGCTGGTCATGGTGCCGATCAACGAGTTCGGCAGCGAGGCGCAGAAGCAGAAGTACCTGCCGAAACTCGCGACCGGCGAGTGGATCGGCTGCTTCGGACAGACCGAACCCGACCACGGCTCCGACCCCAACTCCATGGCCACGCGCGCCTACAAGACGGCCGGCGGCTACCGCCTCAAGGGCAACAAGATGTGGATCTCCAACAGCCCGTTTGCCGATGTGTTCGTGGTCTGGGCGCGTGAAGTCAGCGAGGGCGGGGCCCAGGGCCCGATCCGCGGCTTCGTGCTGGAAAAGGGCATGAAGGGCCTGAGCGCGCCCGCCGTGCACGGCAAGGTGGGCCTGCGCGCCTCCCTCACCGGCGAGATCGTCATGGACGATGTCTTCGTGCCCGAAGAGAACGCCTTCCCCGAGGTGCAAGGGCTCAAGGGCCCCTTCACCTGCCTGAACTCGGCGCGCTACGGCATCGCCTGGGGCGCGCTGGGCGCGGCGGAGGACTGCTGGTTCCGCGCCCGCCAGTACGTGCTGGACCGCAAGCAGTTCGGCCGTCCGCTGGCCGCCAACCAGCTGATCCAGAAGAAACTGGCTGACATGCAGACCGAGATCGCGCTGGGCCTGCAGGGCTGTCTGCGCCTGGGCCGCATGAAAGACGAGGGCACGGCCGCGGTGGAAATCACCTCCATCCTCAAGCGCAACTCCTGCGGCAAGGCCCTGGACATCGCGCGCCTGGCGCGTGACATGATGGGCGGCAACGGCATCAGCGACGAGTTCGGTGTGGCGCGCCACCTTGTGAACCTGGAGGTGGTGAACACCTACGAGGGCACGCACGACATCCATGCGCTGATCCTGGGCCGCGCGCAGACCGGCATCTCGGCCTTCGCGAATTGATGCCCCCCGAGCGGCTGCGCCACTCCCTCCTCAAGGGGGACGCACCCAGTGGCCCGGCCAAGCCGGTTCCACGGGTGCCCTGGAACGGCCGGCTGCGCGGCCTTGCGGCGCCTTGGAATTCCATCAATTGAGGATGGCGCGTTGCGCCCTGGAGACCTGACATGAACAAACCTGCCGCCCTGCCGCACATCAAGGTGCTGGACCTGTCGCGCGTGCTCGCCGGACCCTGGTGCACGCAGATCCTGGCCGATCTGGGCGCCGACGTCGTCAAGATCGAGCGCCCCGGCGCCGGTGACGACACGCGCCACTGGGGGCCGCCCTTCCTGAAGGACGCGCAAGGGAAGGACACCGAGCACGCGGCCTACTACACCTGCGCCAACCGCAACAAGCGCTCGATCACCGTCGACATTGCCAAGGCCGAAGGCCAGGCCCTGATCCGCCAGCTGGCCGAGCGCAGCGACGTGCTGGTGGAGAACTTCAAGGTCGGCGGTCTGGCGCATTACGGCCTGGACTACGCGAGCCTGAAACGGGTGAACCCCAGGCTGATCTACTGCTCCATCACCGGCTTCGGCCAGGACGGGCCCTATGCCGAGCGCGCGGGCTACGACCTGATGGTGCAGGCCATGAGCGGCATGATGAGCATCACCGGCCGACCCGACGAGGTGCCCGGCGGCGGCCCGCAGCGCGTGGGTGTGGCGCTGACCGACATCTTCACCGGCGTCTATGCCGCCACCGCCATCCTGGCCGCGCTGGAAGTGCGGAACCGCAGCGGCGAGGGCCAGCACATCGACATGTCCCTGCTCGACGTGGGCATGGCCATCCTGGCCAACCAGGCCGGGGGTTTCCTCAACACCGGCAAGGTGCCGCAGCGCCAGGGCAACAGCCACCCCAGCCTCGTGCCCTACCAGGACATGCCGACGAAAGACGGCGCCATGCTGCTGGCCATCGGCAACGACGGGCAGTTCGCGCGCTTCTGCGAGGTGGCGGGCCATCCGGCGCTGGCGCTGGACGAGCGCTACGCCACCAACCCGCAGCGCGTGCAGCACCGCGACACGCTGGTGCCGCAGCTGATGGAGATCACGCGCACCCGCACGACAGCCGAGTGGATCGCGGCGCTGGAACACCACGCCGTCCCCTGCGGGCCGATCAACGACATCGCCCAGGCCTTTGCCGATGCGCAGGTCCAGGCCCGTGGCCTGGTGGTCGAGCAAGCCCGGTCCGAACCGGCGCGGGCGGCCGAGGGGGTGCCCCTGATCCGCAGCGTGGCCAGCCCGCTGCGTCTGGGCGGCACGCCGCCGGTCCTGCACCGTGCGCCGCCCGCCCTGGGCGAGCACACGGACGAGGTGCTGGCCGAGCTGGGACTGGACGCTGCGCGCATCGCTGCGCTGCGCAGCACAGGCATCGTCTAGGCGCCGGCGCCTAGTGCGTTTTCCTGCCTGCGGGCCGCGCGGCCCGCACGGCGGCGGCCAGGGCCAGCTGGCCCCAATCGACCATGGCCCGGGCATCGTCGTAGACCTCGGTCGGTGCCTCGTAGTACAGCAGCTGCACGGTCTTGCCGCGCGCCTGGTACTGGAAGCGCCGCAGGCCGCAGGCTTCGTAGCGGGGCTGGCTTCGGGGGTCGGCCTTGAAGTAGAGCTGCTCGTCCGTGACGATGGCGATGAACAGGCCGTTGCAGTACAGGCCATGGCCGCCGAACATGGCCCGCGCCGTGATCCGGCCCAGCCCGGCCATCTGGCCGATGACGAACTCGAGAAACTCGCTGCGCTGCGGCATGACCTGTGGATTCCTGGGGCTAATCGGGCGTCTCACCCTGGGCGGACTATAACGACAGCGTGCCGCGCCACCTAGGTGACAGCCCCGGCTGGCGCTGCGCTCCACAATGCGTGTGCATTACAAGGAGACAAGCATGGGAACCTCACGCCTCAACCGCCGCCAGCTCATCCAGCGCAGTGCCGCCCTGGCCGCCGCGCCTGCCCTGGTCAGCCCCTGGGCCCTGGCCCAGGACAAATATCCCAACCGCCCGATCACGCTGATCGCGCCCTGGCCCACGGGCGGCAGCAGCGACGCCGTGATGCGCGCCTTCGGCGAAGCCGCAGGCCGCGCCCTGGGCGGCACCGTCATCGTGGAGAACAAGCCGGGTGCCGGCGGCACCCTGGGCGCCGCTGCCATGGTCAACGCCAGGCCCGATGGCTACCTGCTCACCCAGCTGCCGCTGGGTATCTACCGCATCCCGCACATGCAGAAGACGTCCTTCGACCCGGTCAAGGACATCACCCACATCGTCTGTCTGACCGGCTACACCTTCGGCCTGGCCGCACGCCCCGATGCGCCCTACAAGACGCTCAAGGAGATGGTGGCCTATGCCAAGGCCAACCCCGGCAAGGTGAACTACGGCCACACGGGCACGGGCACCACGCCCCACCTGGCGATCGAGGAGTTCGCGGCCAAGGCGGGCATCGTGCTGCAGGACATCCCCTTCAAGGGCTCGGCCGAAATCCTGCAGGCCATCCTGGGCGGGCACATCCCGCTCATGAGCGGCACCACCGAGTTCGCGCCGCACGTGGTGGCGGGCAAGCTCAACCTGCTGGCCACGCTGGGCAGCAAGCGCAACAAGGCCTTCCCCGACGTGCCCACGGTCAAGGAGAGCGGCTGGGACACGGTGACCGAATCGCCCTTCGGCATCGGCGGCCCGAAGAACATGGACCCGGCCCTGGTCAAGCTCATCCACGATGCCTTCCGCCAGACCCTGGAGGACCAGCGCGTGCAGGACACGCTGGACAAGTTCTACATGCCCAGCATCTACATGAGCACGGCCGAGTACACGGCTTACGCCGAACGCACCTTCGCGGCCGAGAAGGCCACGATCGACCGGCTCAAGGCGGCGGGCAAGATCTGAGCACGCGCCGGTCCGTTCAGGCGGGCCGGCGGTTCACCAGCACGATGCCCAGCGCCACCAGGGCCAGGGCGGCCAGCA
>JAYNNS010000004.1:26116-28433 GCA_038112835.1 Curvibacter sp.
GGCCGGCGGTTCACCAGCACGATGCCCAGCGCCACCAGGGCCAGGGCGGCCAGCAGGCTGGGCGTGATGGGCTCGCCCAGCCAGAGCGCGCCGAACAGCAGGGCGAACAGCGGCGTGAGGAAGGCGAAGGCCGAGATCTTCGTCGCCGGGTAGCGACCCAGCATCCACATCCAGACGAGGTAACTCGCGAAGGCGCCCACCACCGTCTGCAGCAGCAGCGACGTTGCGCCAAAGGCGCTAAAGCGCAGCGTCCAGGTCTCGCCCAGTGCCAGCGAGAGCCCGGGCAGCACCCCGGCGCTGACCGCCACCTGGTAGAACAGCAGCTTTTCGGCCGAGCAGCGAGCCAGGCCGCTGGCGCGGATGGTCACCGTGGTCAGACCCCAGGCCAGGCCGCCGGCCAGGGCCAGCAGGTCACCGAGCAGCTGGCCTGCGCTGGCGGGCGCCACGAAGCTCTCGCGCATGGCGGACACCAGTGCGATGAAGGCCAGCCCCAGGCCCAGCCATTGCACGGCGCGCAGGCGCTCGGCCCGCACGAGCAGCGGCAGGATCAGTGCCACCCAGAACGGCGAGGTGTAGAGAAAGACGGTGAGGCGCGAGGCCGTGGTGTACTGCAGGCCGATGTAGAGGCAGGCGAACTCGGCGGCGAAGAGCGATCCCGCCAGCAGGCCCGCTGCCAGCGTGCCGTCACGCGCGAACAGCGCGATGCCGCGCCAGCGGCACCAGGCCATGAGCAGCATCGTGGCGCCGACAAAGCGCAGCGCGGCCTGGTAGATCGGCGGCAGCTCGGGCAGCGTGGCCTTGACCAGCACCTGCTGGAAGCCCCAGAACATGCAGCAGGCCAGCAGGATGCCGGCGGCCACACCGTCGAGGTGGTCCTTGCGCAGCCTCATCGGGGAATCAGAGGGGATGTTCGGCGTAGAACCTGCCGCCATGGAAGAGCAGGGGCGAGGCCTCGGGCCGGTGCATGCAGCGTTCCACCTCGCCGACAAAGATCACGTGGTCGCCTTCTTCGTAGCGGCTGCGGTTGTAGCACTCGAAGGTGGCGGCCGCGCCGGCCAGCAGGGGCGCGCCGGCAATGCCCTCGTGGTGCGCGACACCGGCCCAGCGGTCCACGCCCTTGGCGGCAAAACGCTGGGCCAGCGCCTGCTGGTCGGCCGCCAGCACGTTGATGGCGTAGTGCGAGCCGGCGCTGAACACGGCCATGGAGCCGGCCGCACGTGCCAGGCTCCAGAGCACCAGCGGCGGGCTCAGCGACACGGAGTTGAAGGAGTTGGCCGTCAGGCCCACGAGCTTGCCGTTGCCGGCGCGCGCCGTGACGATGGTGACGCCGGTGGCGAACATGCCCAGGGCAGCGCGGAATTCGGTCGGGGTGAAGCTCGGCGGGCGGGCGCGCGAGCCCGGGGAGGAAACGGAGGAGGGTAGGGACACGATCTTTCGATCATATCCCCCCCTAAGAACCGTACGTGCCACTTTCATGGCATACGGCTCACGCACGACCATCATCGACTGGCGTCAGAGGGTGCATAGCCCTCAACCAGCCTCTGAATTTCACTCCTGCGTGCTCAGGAGCGGCTTAGTAACCTCTAAGCCAAGGGCGTGGACTCGCCGGTGACATATCGGATGTAACAGCACCCGATTGGAGAGAGCGTCACTCCCCCCATGCTGTCTGTAGATGATATGGTGGTCATCCCAGCTTTCCTCAGCATCGTCTAGTGGTTGCTCACAGAGCGCGCACTCACCACCCTGAGAGAGCCACAGCTTGAGACGTTGGTAGCCCCAGATTGCGTTACGCATCCGTTGGATGGAACGGGTTGTAATCCCCTTTCACCTTGACCCAGCGAAAAATCTTCGTGTCCGCCAAGCGATACAGCCGAAGCTGTATCGGGTCGCCGTTCCGGTTGGTGTCGTGTCCCTCGAACTCCCAGCGTGAACCGGAAGTATTCCAGTAGCGGTCAACGACCCACTTACCGGTTTTTCGAGGATGCCGCCTCTTACCCCACCGCATCAGCTTCCACCAAATGAGGTGGTCGAGTTTGCTGTAGGTAGTCTTGGCCACTACACCTTCGTGATATCGAGCCCAGCCAGTTAAGACCGGATTCAACCGCGTTATGAGCACACTTTCTGGCATGTGCAGCGAAGTGGTGATGATTCCCTTTACCTTGTCGTAGAACGCTTTCACGTTTTTCCGGCTTGGCTTGATGAGCATCTTCCCGGAGTATTTCCGAAAATTCCACCCGAGGAAGTCAAACCCGTCATCTATATGAACAACCCGTGTCTTGGTCTCGGACAGTCGCAACCCCCGCTCGCGCAGGAACGC
>JAYNNS010000004.1:28443-28741 GCA_038112835.1 Curvibacter sp.
TCGTACGATAGTTTCCAGCAGATCTCTCGACTCGCCGGTCACCTCAAAATCGTCCGCATATCTGACAAGATGCACCTTTGCCTCTTTGGTGTTTACAACTCCGAGCGTCTCTTTCAAGTACGCTTTGAGTCCGGTTTCCAGACCATTGAGACAAACATTCGCTAACACCGGCGAGATGACACCACCTTGCGGTGTGCCCTCTGCCGTGGCCCGGAGCTGACCCGCGTCAACTACCCCGGATTTCAACCATGTACACAGTGTTCGCTTGTGCATGTGCACGTTAGCTAATAACCAATCA
>JAYNNS010000005.1:0-1732 GCA_038112835.1 Curvibacter sp.
GCCATGCGCGACTGGGTCGCCAACGTGGACAACACCTTCTACATCATCGGCACGGTGGCGGGCCCCCATCCCTACCCGATGATGGTGCGCGACTTCCAGAGCGTGATCGGGAATGAATGCCTGGTGCAGATGCCCGAGATGCTGGCGCGCGCCGGCTGCAAGACCACGCAGCCCGACGCCGTGGTCGCCTGCGTGGGCGGCGGCAGCAATGCCATGGGTATCTTCCATCCCTACATCCAGCACGAGCAGACGCGCCTGATCGGCGTCGAGGCCGCCGGTGAAGGCATGGAAACCGGCAAGCACTCGGCCTCGCTGCAGAAAGGCAGCCCGGGCGTGCTGCACGGCAACCGCACCTACGTGCTGCAGAACACCGATGGCCAGGTCACCGAGACGCACAGCATCAGCGCCGGCCTCGACTACCCGGGTGTCGGCCCCGAGCACGCCTACCTCAAGGACCTCGGCCGCGCCGAGTACGTGGGCATCACGGACGCCGAGGCCCTGGCCGCCTTCCACTACCTCTGCCGCACCGAAGGCATCATCCCGGCCCTTGAGTCCAGCCATGCCGTGGCCTACGCCATGAAGCTGGCCAAGACCCTGCGGGCCGACCAGTCCATCCTGATCAATCTCTCGGGTCGGGGCGACAAGGACATCGGCACCGTGGCCGACCTGAGCCAGGCCGATTTCTACTGCCGCCCCTCCTGCCGCGGCCAGTCGGTCAAGGGCGGTGGCGAGCAGAAGGTGGAGCTGAAGAAATGAACCGTATTGCGACCACCTTCGCCGCCCTGCAGGCGCGGCAACGCAAGGCCCTGATCCCCTTCGTCACGGCCGGCTTCCCCTACCCCGACATCACGCCCGAGCTCATGCTGGGCATGGTGGCCGCGGGCGCCGACGTGATCGAGCTCGGCGTGCCCTTCTCCGACCCCAGCGCCGACGGTCCGGTGATCCAGGCCGCCGGCGACAAGGCCCTGGCGGCCGGCATCGGCCTGCGCCAGGTGCTCGAGATGGTGCGCGCCTTCCGGCAGCACAACCACACGACGCCCGTGGTGCTCATGGGCTATGCCAATCCCATCGAGCGCTACGACCAGCTGCACCAGGCCAGCGGCCCCGACGCCTTCGCCCGCGATGCCGCAGCCGCCGGCGTGGACGGGGTGCTGGTGGTGGACTACCCGCCCGAGGAGTGCGAGGCCTTTGCCGCGGCGCTGAAAAAACACGGCCTGGACCTGATCTTCCTGCTGGCCCCCACCAGCACCGACGAGCGCATGGCCCAAGTGGCGCGCATTGCCAGCGGCTATGTCTATTACGTCTCGCTCAAGGGCGTCACGGGTGCCGGCACCCTGGACACCGGCGCCGTGGAAGCCATGCTGCCACGCATCCGCCAGCACGTGAAAGTGCCGGTCGGCGTCGGCTTCGGCATCCGGGATGCGGCCAGCGCCCGGGCCGTGGGCCGCGTGGCCGATGCCGTGGTCATCGGCAGCCGCATCATCCAGATCATCGACCCGCTGCCACGTGCACAAGTGGTTACTGCGGCCTCGGATTTCCTGCGGGAGATCCGCCAGGCTTTGGACGCATAATCCCGGGCTTGCGTTGCACCGCCATCGCAATCTGACCCTCATTTAAGGATGTCACCATGAGTTGGCTCGAAAAACTTCTGCCTCCCAAGATCCAGCCCACCGACCCGGCGGACCGCCGCAGCGTGCCCGAAGGCCTGTGGATCAAGTGCCCGAGCTGCGAA
>JAYNNS010000005.1:1742-15419 GCA_038112835.1 Curvibacter sp.
CCGCATCATCCAGATCATCGACCCGCTGCCGCGCGCACAAGTCGTGACTGCGGCCTCGGATTTCCTGCGGGAGATCCGCCAGGCTTTGGACGCATAATTCCGGTTTGGCCCCTTTCCGGGGGCTCGCCTTAGTGAAGGGATACCCCCATGAGTTGGCTCGAAAAACTCCTCCCCCCGAAGATCCAGCCCAGCGACCCGGCGGAGCGCCGCAGCGTGCCCGAAGGCCTGTGGATCAAGTGCCCGAGCTGCGAGTCCGTGCTCTACAAGACCGATCTGGAGCAGAACCAGAACGTCTGCCCGACCTGCAGCCACCACCACCGCATCGACGCGCGCACCCGCCTCAACCTCTTCCTCGACAACGAGGGCCGCTACGAGATCGGCCAGGAAGTGCTGCCGGTCGACGCGCTCAAGTTCAAGGACAGCCGCAAATACCCCGAGCGCCTCAAGGAAGCCCTGGAAGCCACCGGCGAGACCGATGCCCTGATCGTCCAGGGTGGCGCCGTGCACGGCATCGGTGTGGTGGCTGCGGCCTTCGAATTCGGCTTCATGGGCGGCTCCATGGGCTCGGTGGTCGGCGAGCGCTTCGTGCGCGGCGTCGAGACCGCCATCGAGCAGAAGGTGCCCTTCATCTGCTTCACCGCCACCGGCGGCGCGCGCATGCAGGAAGGCCTGCTCTCGCTGATGCAGATGGCCAAGACCAACGCCGCCCTGACGCGCCTGGCCAAGAAGAAGCTGCCCTACATCAGCGTGCTGACCGACCCGACCATGGGCGGCGTGAGCGCGGGCTTCGCCTTCGTGGGTGACGTGGTGGTGGCCGAGCCCAAGGCCCTGATCGGCTTTGCCGGCCCGCGCGTGATCGAGAACACCGTGCGCGTGAAGCTGCCCGAAGGCTTCCAGCGCGCCGAGTTCCTGCAGGAAAAGGGCGCCGTGGACTTCATCTGCGACCGCCGTGAACTGCGCAAGACCATCGCCAGCACCCTGGCCATGCTGCAGCGCCAGCCGGCCGATGCGGTGATCTGAAGGCATCCGCCCCCTCGCAAAAACCGGCCTGGCGCCGGTTTTTTGCTTTATTACAGCAGGGCGATGCCCTGCACATGCCCCAGCACGATCAGCGCCACCTGCAGCAGTACCAGCAGCACCAGGGGCGAGAGGTCGATGCCGCCGACCAGGGGCACGAAGCGGCGGATCGGTGCCAGCACAGGCTGCACCAGGCGCTCGATGATGTCGGACAGCACCGTGCGCGACTGCACCCAGGACAGCACGGCATAGACGATGACCAGACCGGTCAGGCCCGAGATCACGATCTTCACCACGCCGAAGACAGCCAGGATCAGCACCGAAAGATAGCTGTAGCCGAAGCCCAGCAGGGCCCAGAGCAGGCTGAACTGCAACAGCACGATCAGGTAGGCGGCCAGCAGGCTGCTGAGGTCCCAGCGCCCGGCCGAGGGCACGACGCGGCGCAGGGGCAGCACGATCCAGTCGGTCAGGGCAAAGACGAAACGCCCCAGCGGGTTGCCCGAGCGCGCCGACATGGGGATGCGCTGGTGCTGCAGGTACAGGCGCAGCAGGCAGGCACCGGCCAGCACGCCGGCGGCCACTTCGAGCAGCAGGGAAAGGATCTGGAACAGCATGGAAGGTCCGGGTCGGTGGTGGTCAGGCTGCGGGGATGATAGCGTCATTAAAATAGCGGGTTTGGGCCGCGCCTGCAGCCCGGCCTTACCCCACCCCACCCATGTCCGAACTACACACCCCCGCCCCGGCCCAGGATGAAAACCAGCTGATCGCCGAACGCCGTGAGAAGCTCAAGGCCATCCGCCAGCAGCAGGCCGCCGGCCAGGGCCCGGCCTTCCCCAACGACTTCAAGCCGGCCGACCGCGCCGCCGACCTGTTCGCCGCCCACGCCGGCCAGACGGCCGAGGGGCTGCTGGAGCAGGCGCCGCGTGCCAGCGTGGCCGGCCGCATGATGCTCAAGCGCGTCATGGGCAAGGCCAGCTTCGCCACCCTGCAGGACAGCACGGGCCGCATCCAGCTCTACGTCACGCGCGACGCCATCGGCGAGGAAGCCTACGCCGCCTTCAAGCACTGGGACCTGGGCGACATCCTGGCCGCCGAGGGCACGGTGTTCAAGACCAAGACCGGCGAGCTCTCGATCCAGGTCAGCCGCGTGCGCCTGCTGACCAAGAGCCTGCGTCCCATGCCGGACAAGTTCCACGGCGTGGCCGACCAGGAGGTCAAGTACCGCCAGCGCTACGTGGACCTGATGGTGGACGAGGAGGCGCGCAAGCGCTTCGTGGCGCGCAGCAAGGCCGTGAGCTCCATCCGCGACTACATGGTCGGGCACGGCTTCCTGGAAGTCGAGACGCCCATGCTGCACCCCATCCCGGGCGGCGCCAATGCCAAGCCCTTCGTGACGCACCACAACGCACTCGATCAGGAGATGTTCCTGCGCATCGCGCCCGAGCTCTACCTCAAGCGCCTGATCGTGGGCGGCTTCGAGCGCGTGTTCGAGATCAACCGCAACTTCCGCAACGAAGGCATCTCGGTGCGCCACAACCCCGAGTTCACGATGATGGAGTTCTATGCGGCCTACTGGGACTACCAGGACCTCATGACCTACACCGAGGGTCTGGTGCGCCACGCGGCCCAGCAGGCCGTGGGCACGCTGCAGCTGAGCTACGGCGGCAAACCGGTGGATCTGGCCCAACCCTTCGAGCGCCTGACCATCCGCGAGGCCATCATCCGCCACAGCGAGGCGGGCAGCGCCTATGTGGACGACAGCGCCTGGCTGGTCAAGGCCCTCCAGAAGCTGGGGCTGAGCGAGGCCAAGGACAAGCTCTCGTCGCGCTCGCTGGCCAGCCTGCAGGTGCTCTACTTCGAGGAAGTGGTGGAGGAACAGCTCTGGCAGCCCACCTTCATCTGCGAGCATCCGGTCGAGATCTCCCCGCTGGCGCGCGCCAGCGACAGGCACCCGGAGGTGACCGAACGCTTCGAGCTCTACATCACGGGCCGCGAGTTCGGCAACGGCTTCTCCGAGCTCAACGACGCCGAGGAACAGGCGGCGCGCTTCCAGAGCCAGGTGGCGGCCAAGGACAGCGGCGACGACGAGGCCATGTATTTCGACCACGACTTCGTGCGTGCGCTGGAGTACGGCATGCCCCCGACGGGCGGCTGCGGCATCGGCATCGACCGCCTCATGATGCTGCTGACCGACAGCCCCAGCATCCGCGACATCATCCTCTTCCCCGCCCTGCGCCGCGAGAACTGAGGCCGCTCAGGCTGGCTTGCCCCAGGCCCGCTCGACGCGGGCCACGCGCAATTCGTAATGCGCGTACCACTGGGCCCGACCCTGTTCCTGCGCCACGCGGTGCTCGGCATGCCAGCGCCAGGCCACGATGGCCTGTTCCGAAACCCAGTAGGACACGGTGATGCCGAAGCCCTGGGCATCCCGCGCGCTTTCCACCCCCAGGAAACCCGGCTGCTGCGCGGCCAGTTCCAGCATGCGCTCGGCCATGGCCTCGTAGCCCTGCTCACCGGGCGTGCGGCGCGAAGCAAAGATCACGGCGTAGTAAGGCGGCTCGGGCAGGCGGGCAAAGGCGGTGTCGGTCACGGGCCCGCTCCTTCAGGGCAGCAGGTCCAGGGCGTGCATATAGGCCGGGCTGACCATGAGCGCGTCCCAGGCCGGCGCCGGCGTCTGCGGCAGCAAGGCGAGGCGACGCGCCTCGCTGGCCTCGCTGGGCCGCCAGCGCCCCTTGATCTGGGCCTCGGCCAGGCCGTCGATCAGGCTGTCCACGGCCTCGCCGCCGTCGAGTGACTGGTTGCACAGCAGCACCAGATCGCAGCCGGCCTGCAGCGCCGTCAGGGCGGCTGCGCTGTAGCTGAGCGCGCGCCCTTCGAGCTGACGCGCGCCGGCCATGCTGAGGTCGTCGCTGAAGACGGCCCCCTGGAAGCGCAGCTGACCACGCAGGATGTCGTTGAGCCAGCGGGCCGAGAAGCCGGCCGGCCGGGCATCGACCCGGGGATAGATCACATGCGCGGGCATCACGCTGTCCAGGGCCGTGCTGAGCCAGCCATAGGGTGCGGCGTCGTCGGCCAGGATGGCTTTCAGGCTGCGCGGGTCCACAGGGATCTCGGTGTGCGAATCGGCCTTGACGTAGCCGTGACCGGGGAAGTGCTTGCCGCAGCTGGCCATGCCACCCAGACGCAGACCGTGCATCAGGCTCTTGGCCAGTATCGTCACCACGCGCGGATCGCGGCCGAAGGCACGGTCACCGATCACGCCACTGCCGCCGTGATCCAGGTCCAGCACGGGCGTGAAACTGAAGTCCAGGCCACAGGCGCGCAGCTCGCTGGCCAGCACATAACCGCAGGCGGTGGCGGCATTGGTGGCCGCCAGCTGATCCTGGATCCACAGCTCGCCGAGGGCGCGCATGGGCGGCAGATGGGTGAAGCCATCGGTGCGGAAGCGCTGCACGCGACCGCCTTCATGGTCCACGCAGATCAGCAGGTCGGGGCGGAGGATCTTGATCTCGGCGCACAGGGCATGGATCTGCGCCCGGCTCTGCCAGTTGCGGCCGAAGAAGATCAGCCCGCCCACCAGGGGATGGGCCAGGCGCCGGCGGTCGTCGTCGCTGAGCGCGGTACCCGCGATGTCGATGATCAGGGGGGCGTGCTGCGTCATGGCCGTCCTTGTGTCAGTGCTTGGGCCGTTCGCCCGGTGTTGTCGGGATCTTCTCGACCACGACGAAGCTGGCCGCGTAATCGCTCTCGTCGGTCAGGGTCACGTGCGCACGCAGGCCCTGCCCCTCGAACCAGGCCTTGAGCGCGCCGTGCAGGCGGATATAGGGCTGGCCGCTGGGGTGGTTGAGGATCTCGCAGGCGCGCCAGCTCATGGGCTGATGGATCCCGGTGCCGATGGCCTTGGAAAAGGCCTCCTTGGCCGAGAAGCGGGTGGCCAGGTAACGCAGGCCGCGCTCGGGCCAGCGCACGCTGCGCGCCTGCCAGACAGCGAACTCGGCCTCGCCGAGCACACGTTGCGCAAAGCGATCGCCATGACGCTCGACGCTGGCACGCAGGCGCCGCACGTCGCAGATGTCGGTGCCGATGCCGTGGATCATGGCCGAGCCGGGTCCATGCACTGCAGGTAGGCGCGGACGGTGGCCGCATAGCCCAGCTCCAGCGCATCGCTGATCAGCGCATGGCCGATGGATACCTCGGCCACGCCAGGCACGCGGCGCAGGAATTCGGTGAGGTTGTCCCGGTTGAGGTCGTGGCCGGCGTTCACCCCCAGGCCGGCATCGAGCGCCGCCTGCGCCGCCAAGGCATAGCGGCGCAACTGTTCTTCCTGGCCGGGCGTGCCCCAGGCGGCGGCATAGGGCTCGGTGTAGAGCTCGACGCGGTCGGCCCCCACAGCACGGGCCTGGGCCATCTGTTCGGGCACCGGGTCCATGAAAAGGCTCACGCGCACGCCCAGGGCCCGACACTCTGCGATCAGCGGGCGCAGGCGCTCGGCGTCCTGCGGGAAGCTCCAGCCATGGTCGCTGGTGAACTGGTCCTCGCTGTCGGGCACGAAGGTGGCCTGCCGGGGGCGCACGGCGCGGATGAAATCCAGCAGGTTCTGGGTCGGGTTGCCCTCGATGTTGAACTCGCGGTCGGGCCAGTGCTGCATGAGCGCGGCCAGCTCGTGCACGTCCCGGGCCCGGATGTGGCGCTCGTCGGGCCGCGGATGCACGGTGATGCCATGGGCACCGGCCTGCAGGCAGAGCAGGGCCGCGCGCGTGACGCTGGGGATGCCCAGGTGGCGCGTGTTGCGCACCAGTGCGACCTTGTTGACGTTGACGGAGAGGGAGGTCATGTTTTGCTGCCAGGCCGCCCCAAGGCCAAACGCGCCCCCTCGGGGGTCCGCGCATGGCACGAAGCGCAAAGCGTGAGGGTGGTCATAGGCTAAAGGGATTGCAGGTCCACCATCAGCTGCCGGGTGCGCAGTGTGGACACGCCGCAATGGTAATGGAGCAGGGCCCGCAGCTGGGGCTTGAGCTCATGGCTCAGCTGGGCACAGACGCGCAGGGTCTCGGTCAGCGGCGCGCCATCGACCAGGGCCTGCTGGAGCTGGCGCCACTGGACACCGCTCAGGGCCTGGCGTTCCTCAGGCAAGGCGGTACGCAAGCCACCTTCGGGTACCAGCGCATAAGAGCCATCGTCTTCCAGCGGTGCCAGCGTCAAGGTCTGCTGGTCCAGGGGCGGCAGGAAACCGACCTCGCGCAGCAGCAGCAGCTCAAAAGCCCGCAGGGCCGCCTGCAACAAGGCCTCCTGCCCCGAGGCCAGCACCTGGACCACCCGCGCGTAGACATCGAACAGCACAGGGTGCGCGTCGTCACGTGCCAGCAGCTGCAGCAGCAGCTCGTTGAGGTAGTAGCCGGACAGCAGGGCCTCGCCCGTGGGCATGACATGACCGCCCACCCATTCGGCGCTCTTGAGTGTGCGCACCTCGGACTCGCCGCCATAACTCAGACGCAGGGGCTGCAGGGGCAGCAGCACGGGACGAAAGCTCGATGTGGGACGCTTGGCCCCCTTGGCCACCAGGGCGATGCGACCCTGGTGACGGGTGAAGACTTCCAGGATCAGGCTGGTCTCGCTCCAGTCGTAGCGGTGCAGCACATAGGCTGGCTCGTCACTGATGCGTTTCGTCGCCATGGCGCGAAGCGCGTTCAGCCTGCCGCCAGGCCGCCCCAAGGCAGGCCCGCCCCCGGAGGGAGCAGCCACCCACGCAGCGGCTGAGCGCGGGGGCTTTATTCATAGCCGAAACTGCGCACCCGCGCTTCGTCGTCGGCCCAGCCCGAACGCACCTTGACCCAGAGCTCCAGGAAGACCTTGGCATCCATGAGTTTCTCCAGCTCGACGCGCGCCTCGGTGCCGATGCGCTTGATGCGCTCACCCTGGTCGCCGATGACCATGGCCTTGTGGCCATCGCGTTCGACCACGATGGTGGCGGCGATGCGCACCAGGCGTTTCTGGCCCTTTTTCTGCGGCGCCTCTTCCTCGAATTTCTCGATCACCACGGTGGAGGTGTAGGGCAGCTCGTCACCGGTGAGGCGGAACAGCTTCTCGCGCACCATCTCGCCGGCCATGAACTTCTCGCTGCGGTCGGTCAGCTCGTCCTCGGCGTACCACCAAGGCTGCTCGGGCAGGTACTTCTCGCAGATGGCATAGAGGCGCTCGATGTCCCTGGCATTCTTGGCCGCCATGGGGACGATTTCTGCGAAGGGATGGCGCTGCTGCATCTCCTGCAGCCAGGGCGCGATCTCGGCGCGGCGGTGCACGGTGTCCAGCTTGTTGGCGATCAGCAGCACGGGCACGCCCTCGGCCAGCAGCTTGAGCACGCGCTCGTCGGCCTGGTTGAACTGGCCGGCCTCCACCACGAAGAGCACCAGGTCCACATCGCCCACGGCCCCCAGCACGGTCTTGTTGAGCGAGCGGTTGAGCGCATTGCCGTGCCGGGTCTGGAAACCCGGGGTGTCGACGAAGACGAACTGGGTCGCCCCCACGGTACGGATGCCGGTGATGCGGTGGCGCGTGGTCTGGGCCTTGCGCGAGGTGATGCTGATCTTCTGCCCCACCAGGGCATTGAGCAGGGTGGACTTGCCCACATTGGGCTTGCCTACGATGGCGACCAGGCCGCAGCGCTGGGCCGGGCCGGTATCCTGTACAGGGGTTTCGGACATCAGTGCACCCGCGTCTTCAAGGTTTGCAGCATGGCGGCGGCGGCGGCCTGTTCCCCGGCCCGGCGCGAGCTGCCGATGCCGCGCTCGCTGAGGTTGAGATCGGTCACCTCGCACTCGACGTCGAAGGTCTGGCGATGGGCCGCGCCCAGAGTGCCCACCACGCGGTACAGGGGGAGCTTGTACTTGCGCGCCTGCAGCCATTCCTGCAGCTCGGTCTTGGCATCCTTGGCGCTGGCCTGCATCTGCGGATTGATCTCCACGTCCTGGAACAGCCGGTGCACCAGCGCCTGCGCCGCGCCATAGCCGGCATCCAGGTAGACCGCGCCGATCAGCGCCTCCAGCGCATCGGCCAGGATGGAGGGCCGGCGGCTGCCGCCGGAGCGCAGTTCGCCCTCACCCAGGCGCACCACCTCGGGCAGGCCCAGTTCCACCGCAATGCGGTGCAGGGTGTCCTGCTTGACCAGATTGGCACGGATGCGCGAGAGATCGCCCTCGGGCAAGGCGCTGAGCCGCTGGAAGAGCAGGTCGGCCACCGCGAGGTTGAGCACCGAGTCGCCCAGGAATTCCAGCCGCTCGTTGTGGTCGGCCGCGAAACTGCGGTGCGTGACCGCGCGCACCAGCAGGGCCGGTTCGGAAAAAGTGTGCTGCAGGCGGGCCTGCAAGGCGGTCAGTCCTTCAGCCACGCTATTTGGTCTGCCCTTCGTACTTCAGCGTCAACCAGGCCGGACCGGCCAGGTGGATCTCGCGCTGGTAGGCGAAGCTGACCACCACCTTGTCACCGACCTTGGTGACGTTGAGGTCCTTGCCGGCGATGGACTTGATGTCGTCGATCTGGGCCGCCTTGTCGAACACCATGCGCACATCGGCCACGGTGCCGCCTTCGGCCGCGGCCTTCTTGGCCGCCTTGTGGATGGCCTGGAGCTCGATCAGGGTCGGGACGACCTGCGCGAGGACCACCCCGCTGACCGCCAGGATGCCGCCGATGAAAAGCAAGCCGATGAAGGTGATGCCACGCTGCCCCGACCTCAAATGCCTTGCCATATTTTTTCCCCCGTTCCAGATGTCATCAATCTCAGTTGAAAGAACCGATGCGCTTGAGGTTGCCGAAGTTCATCCAGACCAGGAAAGCCTTGCCCACGATGTTTTCGTCCGGCACAAAGCCCCAGTAGCGCGAGTCCAGCGAATTATCGCGATTGTCACCCATCATGAAGTAATGGCCGGCGGGAACTTTGCACACCACACCCTCCACGCTGTAGCGGCAATTGTCGCGGTAGGGAAAGTCGCCGATCTCGGCCTCGGAAAAGCCGCCACGGCGTTCGGTATCGACGATCAGGCGGTGCGGCTTTTCCCCCAGAGTCTCGCCGTACTGCTTGAAATAGCGCATGGCGTCTTCGTCGAAGAACTCCGGCAGCTCAGCGGTAGGCACCGGCTGACCATTGATGGTCAGGCGCTTGTTCAGGTAGGCCACCTCGTCGCCGGGAATGGCCACGACGCGCTTGATGTAGTCCTGGCTGGGCCGCGGCGGGTAGCGGAAGACCATCACATCGCCGCGCTGTGGCTTCTTGCCCTCGGTGATCCGGGTGTTGAGCACGGGCAGGCGCACGCCGTAGTGGTACTTGTTGACCAGGATCAGGTCGCCCACGAGCAGGGTCGGGATCATGGAGCCCGAGGGGATCTTGAAGGGCTCGAACAGGAAGGAGCGCAGCAGGAACACCACCACGATGACCGGGAACAGGCCGGCCGTCCAGTCCAGCCACCAGGGCTGGGCCAGCAGGCGCTCGCGCGCCTGGGACAGCTCCCCGCCCTCGTCGCTCTTGAGGCCCAGTTTCTCGTTGTCCGCACGGCGCTGCTGCACCTCGGCCTCGAGCCGGGCGGCAGCCAGCTGGCGTTGCGGCAGGAAATGGAAGCGCTCGGCCAGCCAGTACAGACCGGTGACCACCGAGGCCAGGAAAAGCAGGAGGGCGAAATTGCCCTCGATGACGCCCACGTACCAGGCGCCGATGTAGCCGGCAAAGGCTGCCAGGATGGCCGCGGTCAGGATCTGCATCACTCCTCCACCTGCAAAATCGCCAGGAAGGCTTCCTGGGGCACCTCAACGGATCCGATCTGCTTCATGCGTTTCTTGCCTGCCTTCTGTTTCTCGAGGAGCTTGCGCTTGCGGGTGATGTCACCGCCGTAGCATTTTGCCAGCACGTTCTTGCGCAGCGCCTTGATGTTCTCGCGCGCGATGATGTTGGCGCCGATGGCGGCCTGGATGGCCACGTCGAACTGCTGGCGGCTGATGATCTCGCGCATCTTGGCGGCCACTGCGCGGCCGCGGTATTGCGACTGGCTGCGATGCACGATGATGGACAGGGCGTCGACCTTGTCGCCGTTGAGCAGGATGTCGACCTTGACCACGTCCGACGCCCGGTACTCCTTGAACTCGTAGTCCATGCTGGCGTAGCCGCGGCTCACGGACTTGAGCTTGTCGAAGAAGTCCAGCACGATCTCGCCCAGCGGCAGCTCGTAGGTCAGCATGACCTGGCGGCCGTGGTAGGCCATGTTGAGCTGCACGCCGCGCTTCTGGTTGGCCAGGGTCATGACCGGGCCCACGTACTCCTGCGGCATGTAGAGATGCACGGTCACGATGGGCTCGCGGATCTCCTGGATCTTGGCCTGGTCCGGCATCTTGGACGGGTTTTCGACCATGATGACCTCGCCGTCGCCCTTGAGCACCTGGTAGACCACGCTCGGGGCGGTGGTGATCAGGTCTTGATCGAACTCGCGCTCCAGACGCTCCTGCACGATCTCCATGTGCAACAGGCCCAGGAAACCGCAGCGGAAGCCGAAACCCAGGGCCTGCGAGACCTCGGGCTCGAAATGCAGCGAGGCGTCGTTGAGCTTGAGCTTTTCGAGGCTGTCGCGCAGGGCGTCGTACTGATTGGCCTCGGTCGGGTAGAGGCCGGCGAAGACCTGGGGCTGGATTTCCTTGAAGCCGGGCAGCGCCTCGGCGGCCGGACCCAGGTTGTTGGGCAGCTTCTTTTCCAGCGTCACCGTGTCGCCCACCTTGGCCGCGGTCAGCTCCTTGATGCCGGCGATGATGTAGCCCACCTCGCCCGCCTCCAGGCTGTCGCGCGGCTGGTTGGCCGGCGTGAAGACACCCAGACTGCCGGCTTCGTAAGCCGCGTTGGTCGCCATGAGCTTGATGCGTTCGCCCTTGTTCAGGCGCCCGTCCACCACCCTCACCAGCATGACCACCCCCACATAGCTGTCGAACCAGCTGTCGATGATCATGGCGCGCAGCGGGGCGTCGGGCTGGCCCTTGGGTGCCGGGATCTTGGCCACGATGGCCTCCAGGATCTCGTCCACCCCCATGCCGGTCTTGGCCGAGCAGGGAATCGCGTCGGACGCGTCGATGCCGATCACGTCCTCGACCTCCTCTTTGGCGCGCTCGGGGTCAGCCTGCGGCAGATCCATCTTGTTGAGCACCGGCAGCACCTCGACCCCCAGGTCGAGCGCGGTGTAGCAGTTGGCCACCGTCTGCGCCTCCACACCCTGGCTGGCATCCACCACCAGCAGGGCGCCTTCGCAGGCCGACAGTGAACGGCTGACCTCGTAGGAGAAGTCCACGTGGCCCGGCGTGTCGATCAGGTTGAGGTTGTAGACCTGGCCATCACGCGCTTTGTATTGCAGCGCAGCGGTCTGCGCCTTGATGGTTATCCCACGCTCTTTCTCGATGTCCATGGAGTCCAGCACCTGGGCCTCCATCTCGCGCTCCTCCAGCCCACCACAACGCTGGATCAGGCGATCCGCCAGCGTCGATTTGCCATGATCGATGTGCGCGATGATCGAAAAATTTCTGATGTGCTTCATCAAGGGAAACGCTTAAGTGATTGAATTTAAAAAGACGCAGGCAAGAAAAAAGGGCGCGTCGGGTGGTGACGCGCCCTGAACCAACAATCTATGGCAACTGCGATAGTTGGAGCTTCATTGTAGGCAAAAAGCCCCCTCCGTACAGCCCGCCAAATCGCATTTTTCTGCCGTTGCGACGTCACAACAAGATTTTATCAACAGTTTATCAACAGAATCGAAAAGCAGATGAGGGACAAGTTGTGGGCGAGCTGTGGATCGGCTCGCCATCCGCACCTGACATCCCGTATCGTGGATTCAAGCCCTGCCTATATGCAAGGAATGGTCACTGGAAGGGCCCTATTCTAACCAATTCAGTCACACGAAACAATAAAAGTCAGCGAATGCAAACTTACTTTTCTAAGTCAAGGCATGTGGCGCGAAAAAAAATGGGCCTCGCCCCAGCTGTAACGCCCTGTAAAGCCCCCAAACCCGACTCGGATAGGGGGCTGTCAGGGTGCTGAGGGCTGAGGCTCAGCGCGGCTGCGGCCGGATCACGGCGTACTGCGCCCATTCGCCACGGCGGAACAGCACATGGACCGGTTTGCCCTTGTCCAGCTTGGCCAGCAGGGCTTCGAATTCGCGCACGTTCGCGACCTCGACATTGGCCAGGGCCAGGATGACGTCACCCTCGCGCAGGCCGGCACGGGCCGCCGCCTCGACCGCGGCCTCCACGCGCACGCCGCCCTTGAGCTTGAGCTCCCTCTTCTGCGCCTCGCCCAGGTCGGCCACGGTCAGGCCCAGGGCCGAAGCCGCCGCCGTGCGGGGCTTGTCTTCGCGCTCCTTGCGGGCCACGGGCTTCTCGGCCTCGAATTCGCCGATGGTGACCGCCAGCTCCTTGCTGCTGCCACGGCGGAACACCGTGAGCGTGCTGCGGCTGCCCGGCTTGAGACTGCCCACCATGCGCGGCAGATCGGTGGACTTCTCGATGGCCTTGCCGTCGAGCCGGGTGATGATGTCACCGGCCTCGACGCCGGCCTTCTCCGCCGGCGAGCCGGCTTCCACCCCGCGCACCAGCGCACCCTGCGGCCGGCCCAGGCCGATGGCCTCGGCCACCTCCTTGGTCACCTGATCGATCTGCACGCCGATGCGCCCGCGCGTGACGCGTCCGCTGGTGCGCAGCTGTTCGCTCACGCGCATCGCCTCGTCGATCGGAATCGCGAACGCGATACCCATGTAGCCGCCCGAGCGCGAGTAGATCTGGCTGTTGATGCCCACCACCTCGCCACGCAGGTTGATGAGTGGCCCGCCCGAGTTGCCCGGGTTGATCGCCACATCGGTCTGGATCAGGGGCAGGTAGTCGCCCGTGTCACGCTGCTTGGCGCTGACGATGCCGGCGGTCACGGTGTTCTCCAGGCCGAAGGGCGAACCGATGGCCATGACCCACTCACCCACCTTGAGCCGCCCCACGTCGCCGATCTTCACGGCCGGCAGGCCGGTGGCCTCGATCTTGACCACGGCCACATCGGTGCGCTTGTCCGCGCCCACGATGCGGGCCTTGAATTCACGCTTGTCGGGCAGGGTCACCAGGACTTCGTCGGCGCCATCGACCACATGCGCATTGGTCATGATGAAGCCATCGGCCGAGAGGATGAACCCCGAGCCCACGCCACGTGGCTGCTCCTCGGGTTGGGGCCGGCCGGAACGGGGACCCTGGCGCGGCACATTGGGCGGCACAGGCAGGCCGAAGCGGCGGAAGAATTCGAGCATCTCCTCGTCCATGCCCTCCTCGCCGCCGCGCGCGCCCACCTTCTCCAGGGTCCGGATGTTGACCACGGAAGGTCCGACCTGGTCGACCAGGTCCGTGAAATCGGGCAGGCCCCGCACCTGGGCCTGCGCCGAGGGCGCCGCCAACAGGGCGGCCCACACCAGCAGGAACAGGCCGGCCAGCCACCAGCCACGCATGGCACGCACACGGGAGGACATCGATACAGCCAACACAGACATGTGAAACCTCATCTCGGGTAGATCGCGAAATTAAAGCAAAAAGGAAAATGCCCGCGTCGCAGCGGGATTCAAGGCAGACGTTCCAAGCCCTGGGCCAAGGCCTGCAGGGTCTGGGGCGGCA
>JAYNNS010000005.1:15429-28292 GCA_038112835.1 Curvibacter sp.
GCACCTCGCCCACCAGGGTGAGCCACCAGGCGGCGCCCGCCCCCCGGCCGCGCTGCACCAGGGCATGGGTGGCGCCCAGGGCCTGCTGGCCCTCCTGCACATGGCGGCGCGGATCGTAGGGCTCGATGAACACGGACACCGTGGCCAGGCCGTCCGAGAACACCCATTGCAGCGCGTCCCCCCCGGTGGGCGCCGGCCGCCGGTAGCAGCTCATGGAACGAAAGCCCGGGACCTCCTGGGCCAGCCTCCAGCCCTCGGCCTGCGGCGTGGTCTTGACCAGGGCCGGCGTCTCCAGCCGATAGCCCTCGGTCTCACCCATCATGCGCTTGAGCTTGTCTATGCTCACCGGCGCATCCAGCTGCAGCTCGGAGAAAGCCACCTGCTCCAGCACCCGTCCCCGGGCATCGAGCGTCTGCAGCTTGACCATCAGGCCGGTTTTCTTCTCGCTCCAGATCCGGTAGCCGAAGCGCAGCCCGTCACGCGGTTGCAGCTGCACGACGTCGGCCTCGAAACCGGCCACGCGTTCGCTGCCCTGGGTGCTGGCGCCGTAATACTGGTCGATGGCCGCGTCGGCCGACTTGAGCAGCTGCGGGAACAGGCCGAGCGATTCGCGCTTCTCGACCACGGCCACCCGGCTCTGGGGCGAGAAGGTGATGACCTCGTCGTTGCGGCGGAAGGTGGAGCGGGGCGTGCCGGTCAGGGCCTCGACCCGCTCGATCTGCTGGCGCCCGTCGCAGATGTGCCAGACCCGGGCACTGGACATGACCCCGCCCGAGGACACCACCAGCGTGCCGATGTAGGCGCGCCGGCGCGAGGCCTCGTGCATGCGCTGCAGCCAGTCGGAAATGCTGCGCTCGCCGCTGCCGGGGGTCTCCGCGCCCGCGGGCAGCAGCGACAGCCCCAGGGCGAGCAGGAGCACAAGGCGCAGCAGCACGGTGGAGGTCCTCATCAGGCGGATCCTCAACGTGCCGGCCGCTCGAAGGTGGCGTTGCGCAGAAAGCCAGCCGGCATCTGCAGCGCCGAGCTGCCGCCCTGCTGCTGGTGGGCTGCGATCAGCTGGTCCAGCCGCGCATCGCGGATCATCACGGACGCCTCGGCCGGCGCTTGCGCCGGCGGCACCGCGCTGGCCAGCTGCGGCGCCGGCAGGTCGGGACGCAGCGCCACCAGCTGCCAGCCCAGCACGGCCACCGCCATCAGGGAACACAGACCGGCCACCAGCTTCCAGCGCCAGACCGCGTCGTTGGCGCTCGCACGCGGCGCGACAGGCGGCTCGGAGGGGACGGCCAGCGCGGCACCTTGCGGTGCCAGCCGCGTGCGCAGGCGTGCAACGAAGGCCTCATCACGAGGCCCGCAGGCTGCGGCGCTGCCATGACGCAGGAGCTCGCCCACGAGCTGGTAATCCTGCCAGCAGGCCAGGGCCTGGGGATCCGACGGCACGGTCTCCATCGCCCGGGCCAGCGCCGCCCCCTGGAGCTCGCCGTCCATCAGGGCCGACACCAGTTCCGGGGCTCGCAGAGCCTGAAGTTCTTGATCTTCCTGCATGTCCATCTCTACCAACGTTTACCGGTCTGACGATCCAGCAGCGGCCGTACCCGCGCCGAAATGGCCTCGCGCGCCCGGAAAATGCGGGAGCGCACCGTGCCGATCGGACAGCCCATGGCGACTGCAATGTCCTCGTAACTCAAGCCCTCGATCTCGCGCAAGGTCACGGCCTGGCGCAAATCCTCGGGCAGGGCCTCCAGGGCCGCCTGCACCGTGGCGGCAATTTCACGCGCGGCCAGCAGGCTTTCCGGGGTTTCTTCCGCCATTGGTTCGTTCCCCGGCCGGAAAGTTTCATCGTCCTCGCCGTCGGACCGCAGGGCGGCCTCGGGCACCAGGGGATCGTGCTTGAGGTCCAGCAGGGTCTTCTTGGCCGTGTTGACGGCGATGCGGTAGAGCCAGGTGTAGAACTGCGCGTCGCCGCGGAACTGGTGCAGGGCCCGGTAGGCCCGGATGAAGCTTTCCTGCGCAATGTCCTCGACCAGATCGACGTCGCGCACCATGCGCGCGATCAGGCGCTGGATCCGGCGCTGGTACTTGAGCACCAGCAGCTCGTAGGCCCGGTCGTCCCCGGCCAGGGTGCGGGCCACCAACTGGGCGTCGCTGTCCGGGGACGGGGGTGGCAGCGCGTCCTTCATGCCCGCTCCTCGGGCGCCACGGGCGAACCGGCCGTGTCGCCCGCATCGGCGTGAACCGCGCGCCGCAGATCATCCCAGTGCAGCGGAGCCAGGCGGCGCTCCAACCAGAGCCAGACGCCACGCCCCCGGGCAGGCCGGAATTCCAGCAACAGCGCCTGCTGCAGATCCAGCCGCACCCGCACAGCGCCGGGCTGCGCGGCCTGCCCTGATGGCCAGCGCCAGGTCTGGCCATCCCAGGCCAGCTGCCCCACCGGCGGACGCAGGGCACACCCGAGCGCCCACGCCAGCAGCAGGCCAGAGCCCAGCAGCAGCAAGCCGCTCACCACCGCGGGCGTCGCGGACTGCCAGGCCCAGCCGACACAGACCAAGGTGGCCAGCAGGCCCGGCAGGAGATACAGCAGGGCGCGCATGGAAGAGCGCCCCACCGGATAGGAAACCGCTGGGGCGCTGTGCATGGTGCCGGGCAAACGACGCGCGTCAGACGCGTTTGAAGACCAGGGTGCCGTTGGTTCCGCCGAAGCCGAAGTTGTTCTTGACCGCGACGTCGATCTTCACATCCCGTGCCGTGTTGGCACAGTAGTCGAGATCACACTCAGGATCCTGGTTGAAGATGTTGATGGTCGGCGGGCTCTTCTGCTCGTGCACCGCCAGCACCGTGAACACCGACTCGATGCCACCGGCACCGCCCAGCAGGTGGCCCGTCATGGACTTGGTCGAGTTGACCACGATCTTCTTCGCATGGTCGCCCAGGGCTGCCTTGATGGCATTGGACTCGTTGATGTCCCCGAGCGGGGTGGAAGTGCCGTGCGCGTTCAGGTAATCCACCTGGTCCGGGTTGACGCCGGCGTTGCGCAGGGCGCCCAGCATGGCGCGGCGCGGGCCGTCCATGTTCGGTGCCGTCATGTGGCCTGCATCGGCGCTCATGCCGAAACCGGCCAGCTCCGCGTAGATTCTGGCGCCGCGGGCCTTGGCGTGCTCGTATTCCTCGAGCACGAGCACGCCCGCGCCCTCGCCCAGCACGAAGCCGTCGCGATCCTTGTCCCAGGGGCGCGAGGCTGTCTTGGGGTCATCGTTGCGGGTGGACAGCGCGCGCATGGCGGCAAAGCCGCCGATGCCCAGCGGCGACACGGTGGACTCGGCGCCGCCAGCGATCATCACGTCGGCATCGCCGTACTCGATCAGACGGCCAGCCTCGCCGATGCTGTGCAGGCCCGTGGTACAGGCCGTCACGATGGCCAGGTTGGGGCCCTTGAAGCCGTAGCGCATCGAGACATGTCCGGAGATCATGTTGATGATGGAGGCCGGCACGAAGAAGGGCGAGATGCGGCGCGGGCCGCGGCTCGCGTATTCGGCATGCGTCTCCTCGATCAGCGGCAGACCGCCGATGCCCGAGCCGATCAGGCAGCCGATGCGCACCGCCTGCTCCTCGCTCAGCGCTTCGCCCGTCTTCAGGCCGGCATCCTCGACCGCCTGCACCGCCGCGGCAATGCCGTAATGGATGAAGGTGTCCATGGTGCGCGCTTCCTTGGCACCGATGTACTTCTCCAGCTCGAAACCCTTGACCTCGCCGGCGAACTTGCAGGCGAAGGCGCTGGCATCGAACTTGGTGATCAGGTCGATGCCGGAGCGGCCTGCCAGCAGGCCGGACCAGGACTCGGCCACGGTATTGCCGACCGGGCTGATGCAGCCCAGACCGGTGACGACGACGCGACGACGGGACATAGATTTACGTGCAGGCTAGGAAATGAAACCGCCGCAAGCGGGAGGTGCCTGGATGGGAAGGCAGGCCGCTTGCAGGGTGGGAGGCGACACGGTCATGGGCGTGGCGCCGGATCGGCCTTCAGGCCTTCTGGTGCGACTTGGCGTAGTCGATGGCGTTCTGCACCGTGGTGATCTTCTCGGCGTCTTCGTCCGGGATCTCGATGCCGAACTCGTCTTCCAGGGCCATCACCAGCTCGACGGTGTCGAGGGAGTCGGCGCCCAGATCAGCCACGAAGGCCTTCTCGTTGGTCACCTGGGACTCTTCCACACCGAGTTGTTCGGCAATGATTTTCTTGACGCGTGCTTCGATATCGCTCATTTGTTCCCTCAAAGGGTTGTAGATGAATCCGTGATTTTAGCTGCCCTGGAGCAGGGGCTCCCGGGACAGCGGCCGTACGGATCGTTCGGCCGGATGCTTGCTGGTTTATGACATGAACATGCCGCCATTGACATGCAGTTCCTGCCCTGTGACATAGCCGGCCTGGGGCGAGGCCAGATAGGCTACCGCATGCGCGATGTCGGCCGGCTTGCCCAGATGGCCCAGAGGGATTTGACCCAGCAGGGCCTTCTGCTGCTCCTCGGGCAGATGCGCTGTCATGTCGGTCTCGATGAAACCCGGCGCCACGCAATTGACAGTGATGCCGCGCGTGCCCAGCTCACGCGCCAGCGCGCGCGTCATGCCGGCCACGCCGGCCTTGGCCGCGGCGTAGTTGGCCTGGCCCGGGTTGCCCGAGGCACCGACCACCGAGGTGATGCTGATGATGCGGCCGTAGCGCTGCTTCATCATGGTGCGCATCACGGCGCGGCTCATACGGAACACGGCCTTGAGGTTGGTGTCCAGAACCTCGTCCCACTCGCCATCCTTCATGCGCATGGCCAGGTTGTCGCGCGTGATGCCGGCGTTGTTGACCAGCACGTGCAGGGCGCCGTGCTCCTTGACGATGGCGTCGATGGCCGCCTCGCAGCCCGCGGCGTCGTTGACGTTGAGCTTGATGCCCTTGCAGCCGGCGTGGGCCGACAGAGCGGCGCTGATCCTGGCGGCGCCCTCGTCGCTCGTGGCCGTGCCGATGACCTTGAGGCCACGTGCGGCCAGTTCGTGCGCAATGGCCGCACCGATGCCGCGCGAGGCGCCGGTCACCAGGGCCACCTGGCCTTCAAACTTGGTTTCGCTCATGCGAGTTGTCCTTTCACTTCTGCCAGCGTGGCCGGGTCGAACAGGGGCAGCCCCGTCAGATCGGCATCGATGCGCTTGACCATGCCCGCCAGCACCTTGCCCGGGCCGCATTCCACGATGTGGGCGATGCCGTGGGCCTTGATGGCCTGCACGCACTCGACCCAGCGCACCGGACCGAAGGCCTGGCGGTACAGGGCGTCGCGGATGCGGTCGGCGTCCACCTCCACGGCCACATCGATGTTGTTGATCAGGGTGATGGTCGGCGCACCGAACTCCACCGCTTCGAGCCGCTCGCGCAGCTTCTCGGCGGCGGGCTTCATGAGGCTGGAGTGGAACGGTGCCGACACCGGCAGCGGCAGCGCGCGCTTGGCGCCATTGGCCTTGAGCACCTCGCAGGCCTTTTCCACCGCGGCCTTGGAGCCGGCGATCACGGTCTGGCCCGCGTCGTTGAAGTTCACCGCCTCGACCACCTCGGCCGAGCCCGGACCGAAGGACTGCGCCGCCTCGGCACAGCCCGCGATGACCCGGACGGCATCCATGCCCAGGATGGCGGCCATGGCGCCGGTACCCACGGGTACGGCTTCCTGCATGGCCTGGGCACGGAAGCGCACCAGGGGCACGGCCTGGCTCAGCGTCAGCACGCCGGCCGCGACCATGGCGGAATACTCGCCCAGCGAGTGACCGGCCACGGCCTGGGGTGCGACACCGGTTTCGGCCATCCAGACACGGTAGGCAGCCACGCCGGCCACCAGCATCACGGGCTGGGTATTGGTGGTCAGGGCCAGCGCCTCCTTGGGGCCTTCCTGGATCAGCTGGGCCACATTCTCGCCCAGGGCCTCCGAGGCCTCGTTCAGCACCTGGCGCACCTCGGGGTGGTCACCCCAGGCATCGAGCATGCCCACGGACTGGGAGCCCTGGCCGGGGAATACGAAAGCAAACGGTTTCATGGTCTTGCAGAAATGAATGGGGAGGTGACGCTCACATCGTCAGCAGCACGGCGCCCCAGGTGAAGCCGCCGCCCACGCCTTCGAGCATGACCAGGTCACCCTTCTTGACGCGGCCGCTGCGCACACCCTCGTCCAACGCCAGCGGGATCGAGGCCGCCGAGGTGTTGCCATGCTGGTCCACGGTGACGATGACCTTGTCCATAGGCAGCTTGAGCTTCTTGGCCGTGCCCTGCATGATGCGGATATTGGCCTGGTGCGGGATCAGCCAGTCGATATCGCTGTCCTGCTTGCCGGCCTTGGCCAGCACGGCGCGCGCGGCGTCTTCCAGCACGCCCACGGCCAGCTTGAAGACGGCCTGACCGTCCATCTTGAGGAAGGGGTCGCCCAGCACCTGGCCACCCGACACATGGCCCGGCGTGCACAGGATGTCCACGTGCTTGCCGTCGGCGTGCAGGTCGCTGGCCAGGATGCCCGGCTCGTCCGAGCCTTCCAGCACCACGGCGCCGGCGCCGTCACCGAACAGCACGCAGGTCGTGCGGTCCTTGAAGTCGATGATGCGGGAGAACACCTCCGCGCCCACCACCAGCGCCTTGCTGGCCACGCCGGCCTTGATCATCGCGTCGGCCACGGTCAGGGCATAGACAAAACCGCTGCAGACGGCCTGCACGTCCAGGGCCGCACAGCCGTTGGCGCCGATCTTGTTCTGCAGGATGGCTGCCACCGAGGGGAAGACCATGTCGGGCGTCGAGGTCGCCACGATGATCAGATCCAGCTCGCTGGCCTGGATGCCGGCGGCCGCCAGGGCCCGGCGCGCGGCCTCGGTGCCCAGATCGCTGCTGGTGACACCGGTTTCGGCGAAATGGCGCGCCCGGATGCCGGTGCGCTCCACGATCCATTCGTCGGAGGTCTCGATGCCCTCCTGGGCCAGCTGGACCGCCAGATCGGCGTTGCTCAGGCGCTTGGGCGGCAGATAGCTGCCGGTGCCGGTGATGCGGGAATAGCGTCTCATTGAATCTATAGGTATAGGGAGGCCGGACGCAGGCCTGGGGCCCGGTCCGGACTACTCCGCCGCGGCCACACCGGCCAGCAGGGGAGCGGCATGCGCGATCCGGGCCTGGACCCGGGCGAGCAGTTGGTTCCGGGCTGCATCATACGCGCGGTTCAGGGCCTGCTCAAAAGCCAGTTCGTCGGCCGAGCCATGGCTCTTGAACACCAGCCCGCGCAGGCCGAGCAGGGCGGCGCCGTTGTAACGGCGATGATCGACGCGCTTTTTAAAGGCCAATAGAACAGGAAGCGCAAAGATGGCGGCAATTTTCGTCAAGATGTTGCGCGAAAACTCTTCCTTGAGGAAGCCACCGATCATCGAAGCCAGGCCTTCGCTGGTCTTCAGGGCCACGTTGCCGACGAAACCATCGCAGACCACGATATCCGTCGTACCTTTGAAAATATCGTTGCCCTCGACGTTGCCGTAAAAATTCAAATCGCCAGAGTTGGCCGCAGATCGAAGCAATTCACCGGCTTTTTTAATGGTCTCATTGCCTTTGATGACTTCCTCACCAATATTGAGCAGGCCCACGCTGGGGTTGGCCTCGTCGCGCAGCACCGAGACCAGGGCCGAGCCCATGACCGCAAACTGCAGCAGATGCTCGGCCGTGCAGTCCACATTGGCCCCGAGGTCCAGCACCGTGGTGGCGCCGCCCGTGGCATTGGGCAGCTGGGTAGCGATCGCCGGACGGTCGATGCCGTCCACGGTCTTGAGCACATAGCGGGCGATGGCCATCAGGGCACCCGTGTTGCCGGCCGAGACGGCGGCCTGGGCTGCGCCGGCCTTGACCTGCTCGATGGCCACGCGCATGGACGAATCCTTTTTCTTGCGCAGGGCCAGCTCGATCGGATCGTCCATGCCCACCACCTCGGTGGCCGCGACCACGCGGGCCCGGGCATGGGCAAAACCGGCCAGCGGCTCGGCCAGGCCGACCAGCAGCCGCTCGGCCTCGGGATGGGGCTCGAGGAAATTGCGGCACGCCGCCAGCGTGACGCGGGGGCCGTGATCGCCCCCCATGCAGTCCACAGCAATCGTGATCATGGGTTGGCAGCGCGATCAGGCGCGGTTTGAACCGAAAAAGACGGTCGTCATCAAGACAAAGGCCCGAGCTACCTGCGTTGTAGCGTCGGGCCCGGCAAAACCTGGGGAAATCAGGCTTCGGACTTGGTCTTCAGGACCTTGCGACCCCGGTAGAAGCCGTTGGGGCTGATGTGGTGACGCAGGTGGGTCTCACCCGTGGTCGGCTCGACGGCGATGCCGGGCACGCTCAGGGCGTTGTGCGAACGGTGCATGCCGCGCTTGGACGGCGACTTCTTGTTTTGCTGAACGGCCATGGTTGGCTCCTGGTAGGGGCAAGGCGCTGGGCACCCATGCCTGAAGGTTGGTTGGACTCGGCGCAGGTTGGGGCTGCGCGAAACCACGAATTATAGCCTAAGGGATTGATTTGACGCCAGTTTCGGCACCCACCCGGCAAAGCTCAGCCGGACTTGCCGCCCTTGAGGCCGGCCAGGGCTGCGAAAGGCTGGGGCTTGGCCGCCTGGGCCGCCTCGAAATCCGCATCCTGGACCGCCAACTTGACCTCGGTCGGGCAGGTCTCATGCCGCGGCACCAGGGGCAGCTCCATGAGCAGCTCGTCCTCCACCAGACCCGCCAGATCGAAATCCCGGCTCAGGACCAGCACATCCTCCTCGGACGCCTCGTCCTCGGATTCAGCCTGGGCCTCGGTGGCCACGAAGCGGAAGGCGCGGTCCACGTGCAGGGCGATGTCGGCCGGCCCCAGACAGCGCTGGCAGGTCAGCGGCAGACTCACGTCGGCCTGGAGATGGAGCCAGACCCGGCCCTGGCCACTGGCATCGGCCTGCAACTCGCCGCGGGCCGTCCAGTGGACCGGGCGATCCGCGCCCTGCCCACCGGCCTCGGCCAGCAGGCGCTCATATTTTGATAGCAAATCCTTGCCCTCCAGCGTCGCGCCTGCCTGGGCAAAGGCGCGCACATCGAGGCGACGGGCATGAAAGTCCTGGCTCATGCCGGCAGTGTAAGAGAATCAGGGCATGAGTTCTCGCCCCCTGATCCTCGGCTCCACCTCGGCCTACCGACGCGAGCTGCTGCAGCGTCTGCGCCTGCCCTTCGAGGTGGCCGCCCCCGATGTCGATGAAACCCCGCAATCCGGCGAACGACCGCCGGAGCTGGCCTGTCGCCTGGCCCTGGCCAAGGCGCGCGCCGTGGCGCAGCGTCACCCGGCCGCCCTCGTCATCGGTTCCGACCAGGTGGCCGACCTCGGCGGCGAGCCCCTGGGCAAGCCCGGCACGCACGCACGTGCCATCGAGCAGTTGCGGCGCATGCGCGGGCGCACGGTGATCTTCCAGACCGCCGTGGCCGTGGTCTGCGTCGAGACCGGCTTCGAGCAGCTGGACCTGGCCCCGGTGCGGGTGCGTTTCCGGGACCTGAGCGACGCCGAGATCGAGGCCTACCTGCGCGCCGAGACGCCCTACGACTGCGCCGGCAGCGCCAAGAGCGAGGGCCTGGGCATCGCCCTGCTGGAGTCCATCGAGAGCGACGACCCGACCGCCCTGGTCGGCCTGCCCCTGATCCGCACGGCCCGCATGCTGCGCGCCGCCGGCCTGTCCCTGCTGAATCCATGAGCCGTCCGGGCAAGCTCTACCTGGTCCCCGCGCCGCTGGATTTCGGCTGCGAGGTGCTGGCGCCGCTGGATCAGGTCCTGCCCGCCGGCACCCTGGCCGTCGCCGCGCGCCTGCCGCACTGGATCTGCGAGAACGCCAAGAGCGCCCGCGCCTACCTCAAGCGCGTGGGCGAGCTGCAGCCGCTGGCGGCGCCCCTGCAGACCCTGGACATCCGGGAACTGCCGCGCGAAGTGCACAAGAAGGGGGACCACGGGCCCGGGGGCTTCGACGCCAGGCCGCTGCTCGCGCCGGCCCTGGCCGGCCAGGACGTAGGTCTGCTCAGCGAGGCCGGCATGCCGGCCGTGGCCGATCCCGGGGCTTCGGTGGTGCGCGCCGCGCACGAGCTGGGCATCGAGGTGATGCCCCTGGTCGGGCCGGTGTCCCTGCTGCTGGCCCTGGCCGCCAGCGGCCTCTCGGGGCAGAACTTCGCCTTTGTCGGCTACCTGCCGCAGGACGCCACCGAACGCACGCAGCGCATCAAGGCGCTGGAGTCGCTGGCCCTGAAGACCGGCCAGACCCAGCTCTTCATCGAGACACCCTATCGCAACGCGGCCCTGCTGGATGCCCTGCTGCGCACCCTGCAGCACAACACGCGCCTGGCCGTGGCCAGCGGACTCACCCTGGAAAGCGCACAGGTCCGCAGCGCGACGGTGAAACAGTGGAAGCAGCAGACATCAGCGGCGCCCGATGCACCGGCCGTGTTTGCGCTCGGGCGCTGAAGGGGCTCAGCGCCAGGCCGGCGCGGCGCTGCGCACCGCGCGGACCGAGCCCTCGCCGAGGGCCGCGCCGAAACGCTTGACCAGGCGCTCGGCCACGTTCGGGTGCCGCGTGTAATCCACGATGTCCTCGGCCTGCACCACCTCGCGCGCCACATAGTCCAGATTGCCTAGCTGGTCGGCCAGGCCCAGGTCCACGGCCTGCTGGCCGGTCCAGAACAGACCGCTGAACATGTCGGGCGTGTCCTTGAGCCGCTTGCCGCGCCCCTCCTTCACCACACCGATGAACTGCTTGTGGATCTGGTCCAGCATGGCCTGGGCATAGACGCGCTGCTTTTCGGTCTGCGGGCTGAAGGGATCGAGAAAGCCCTTGTTCTCGCCGGCGGTGAGCAGGCGGCGTTCCACACCCAGCTTTTCCATGGTGCCAGTGAAGCCGAAGCCATCCATCAGCACGCCGATGCTGCCCACGATGCTGGCCTTGTCCACGTAGATGCGGTCCGCCGAGACGGCGATGTAATAGGCGGCGGAGGCACAGGCCTCCTCGACCACGGCGTACACGGGCTTGTTGTGCTTGCTCTTGAGCCGGCGGATCTCGTCGTTGATGATGCCGGCCTGCACCGGGCTGCCGCCGGGCGAATTGATCAGCAACACCACGGCCTGCGCGCCGCGGTCCTCGAAGGCGCTGCGCACCGCGGCGACCACCAGCTCGGCGCTGGCTTCGCTGTCGGAGGCGATCTCGCCCTTGATCTCGACCAGGGCCGTGTGCCGCGCGCTCGGTGCCGTGCCGCCCTGCCCCAGGCCGAAGACCAGCCAGACCAGCAGCAGGCTCACCACGAGCCAGCTCAGGCGGCTGATGATCTTCCAGCGCCGCGCGGCACGCTGCTCTTCCAGCGCGGCGAAGGCCAGCTTCTCCAGCACGGCCCGTTCCCAGCCGGGGACCGATGCGGCTTCGGACTTGCTTGCTCCGCTATCGGAGCCCAGGTTCTCATTCATTTCAGAACTCGACAGGTTGGAGGTTGTAGGCAGTATGCCAGTGCACGACCCCGTCACGCTCCGTGAGGGGGATCCTGACCAGCCCCCCGCGGCAGGGTCCGCCGCGGCAGGCACCGGTCTGGGGCGCATACAGGGCGCCGTGGGTGGCGCAGATCAGCCAGTGACCCGTGATGTCGAAGAAGTGGTTGGGCTGGTAGTCCAGCTCCATGGCCACATGGGTACAGCGGTTCAGGTAGGCGTGGGCCTGGCCGGCATAGCGGATGGCGAAGGCCCGGCAGGTCTGGCCGCCATAGACCACGTCGAAGGGCACGGCCAGTCCGCTGTCGGCCAGGTCGGCCGAGTTGCACAGGGGGATGAGCCGCGCCTCGTCCATGGCCGTCAGGCGTGCTGCAGCAGCCAGTCGTGCAGCTCGCGCACCGAGTGCGCCACATGACGCGGCTGCAGGGCGTGAAAGGCCTCGGGCTCGTGCGCACCATAGCTCACGCCCACGCTGGCGCAGCCGGCATTGAGCGCCATCTGCAGGTCGTGCGTGGTGTCGCCGATCATCAGGGTCCGCTCGGGCGCCACGCCGAACTCGCGCATCAGCTCGTGCAGCATGCGCGGATGCGGCTTGCCCGCGGTCTCGTCGGCCGTGCGCGAGCCGTCGAACACGCCCTTGAGCTGCACCGTGTGCAGCACCTCGTCCAGGCCGCGACGGCTCTTGCCCGTGGCCACGGCCAGCCAGTGGTGCCGCTCCTTGAGGTCGGCCAGCAGCTCCAGCACACCGGCGAACAGGCTCAGGTCATTCTGGTGCGCCATGTAATGGAAGCGGTAGCGCTCCCCGAGGGCCGGGTATTTCTCGGGCGGCACGTCGGGCGCCGCATGGGCCAGGGCCTGGCCCAGGGCCATGCCGATCACATAGGACGCGTCCTTGTCGCTGGGCACGGTCCCGCCCACGTCACGCACCGCGGCCTGGATGCTGCGCGTGATGATGGCCGTGGAATCGAACAGGGTGCCGTCCCAGTCGAAGGCGATCAGGTCGTACTGGCGGGGTCGAAAACTCATGAATGCTCGTGATCGGGAAGCACCTGGCCCGCAAAGCGGGCCAGCTCGGGCGGCAGCGGACAGGTCAGCTCGATGCGCTCGCCCGTGGCCGGATGGCTGAACTGTAAACGCCAGGCATGCAGGAACATGCGGCGCAGCGGCACCAGCCCCTCGCCGCCCGTGGGTTTCTGCAGTGCCTTGTTGAGCTCGAAATCGCCGTACTTGTCGTCGCCCACGATGGGCAGGCCTTCGGACGCCAGGTGTACGCGGATCTGGTGCGTGCGGCCGGTCTTGATGGTCACTTCGAGCAGGCTGTAGCGCTCGGAACGGCTGCGCACCTTGACCA